>JBEPYM010000011.1:0-46660 GCA_041641375.1 Paenibacillus sp. | reverse complement strand
AGCACACCGGTTTTCTCATTGTAGGCAATTTCGTCATCCATTCCGAGGAACATGATTTTGGCGGCTTGAGGATTTCCTCGACTCTTTGGGATGGGCGCTGGGTTCGGCGGAGTAATTGGTCGGGGGCGGCGGCGGCACGAGGAGATTTGGCGATTCTCGGGATAGGCGTTGGATTCTGTGGAGTAATTGGTCGGGGGGCAGCGGCATCTAAAATATCGAGCCTAATCACGCTATTATCGAGGATTATCCCCTTCACACAGATAATGTAAGCGCATTCACAATAGATTATGAGTATAGACTCGATATTAACTAATAAAAGTTCGCTAATAGCGAGTCTAGGCTCATCGGCATCATCGGCATCATTGTCACTAGTGGCTCCATCAACTCCATCAACTCCATCAGCTCCATTCGCTCCAATGGCTCGATCCGCCCCCAATTGGCTCATGCAGCGCAGCGACCGCGGCGCGCACAGCGAAAAGCCCGCCGGTCGACGGGCTTCCCTTTTGCAATTATAGCTGCTTCAAAGACTCAAACAATGGCGCCCATTCTGAGCTCTTGCGGTAAAAGACGGGCGGCTGGCCCAGCGGCGCTTCCACGGTAACATCCCCGCCGCGGTACGTCCGGCCCGACCATACGTGCACCCACTCATCCTCCGGCAAATAGGCCTGCCAGTCGGTACGCCCCTCCTCATATACCGGGGCAACCAGCACATCCCGACCAAACAAATATTCATACTGGATGCCATATGCGCGCTGATCGCCTTCGTAATGCAGGAACAACGGCCGCATCACTGGAACGCCGGATTCCGCATTTTCCTTCACCGCCGCTTTGATATACGGGGCAAGCGTCGTGTACACCCGGCTCATCCGCGCAAAATGCAGCAGCGTCTCGTCGTCCGAATCGAACTGCCAGTTGTCGGTCGGCCGGTTCCCCTCATGCGTACGCATAAGCGGGGTGAAGGCGCCATGCTCCGCCCAGCGCATAAACAGCTCCTTCGTCCGCTTCATCTCGAACAGTGTCGTATAACCTCCGATATCGCAATGATGCAAGCCGCAGCCCGTCATGCCGAGCGACAAGGCGGCGGGCATGACGGAAGCAAGTCCGTCGTCCAGACTCCAATCCACGTTCTGATCCCCGGCCCACATCATCGTGCAGTAGCGCTGGCTGCCGGTGAAGCCTGCCCGCATAAAAAACGTCACATCGTCTAGCTTGCCGGCTTCCTCCACCGCCTCGCGGTTCACTCGCGCCCAGATGGCAGGCCAGGCGTTATGCATAACGGTTTCAGCACTCTCACCGCTGTGCAGCACGACGTCAGTCGGCAAATACTCACCGAAATCCGCCATCCAGCCGCTTAATCCGAAATCGATCATATTTTCCTTGATAACGCCTTTATACCATTCCACTGCCGCTTCATTCGTAAAATCTACAATACCCGCATCAAACTCGCCGAAATCAACGAGATAATCGTCACCCGCTGCATTTTTAGCCAGAAATCCTTGCTCCGCCGCTTCCTTAAAAAGATGTCCCTCAATCGCCACATACGGGTTAATGTAGCCGAGGAATCGAATGCCGCGCTCCCTCAGCTTCAGGATTTCCTCATCCAGTCCCGGGTACAGCTCCTTGTTCCAGATCCAATTCCACATCAGCCGTTTGCCGAAGGAGGTATAGCGGATGCCTTCCCAGTCCTGCGCCCAGATCCCGCTTATCTGCAAGCCCTTATCCAGCGCGTTCTCCAGCTTATCCATAACAACCTTCGTACCGCCCTGCACGCCGATCCATACACCGCCATACACCCATTCCGGAAGCTCCGGCTGCCTGCCGAGCAGCCCCGTCAGCTTGCCGAGCAGCTCCGTAAAGCTGTCCGCCGCTTCAAACACGAGTGATTTCGGCACGTCCCAGAAGTGCAGCTCATGATAGTCAGCGGCCCGGAAATCGTAATCCATATACGCACTGCAATCCGCATGACAATAATATTTGCGGGATGACACGAACGTCGGCTGCGGAAAGAAGGTCGAGTAATAATCGCCGCCCGCCTTATCGTGCACATCGGCCTGGAATGTGACGTAGGTGCTTTTGTTCCGCCCAACCCCCTGCTCGGCCGTCCACAATGGGAAATGCTTGCCCCGCAGGTTGAAATGCGAGAACTGCTCCCCACACCCATACACATACTCCTCCTGCTCGGCAGCAAGGCGCAGCCACAAGCGATTCGCGGCAGCGGTGCGGCTGCGCTCGAATTCAATATGAAGTCTCCCCGATCTCACCAGGAATAAGGCCGTAACCGGAAACAGCTCTCCCCGCGAGAACGTGATGCGATAACCGTCCTCCACCTTCTCCGCATGAAAGTCGCGCAGGGCCATTTTCTCTGCCAAACGATCGCTGATCTCAAAATTGCCCCTGTACATATCGAATACGCCTTCCCCGCTGCCCGCGTACATCCAAGGGTTGTCCCGAGTGTGGGTAATGAGGGTTTTGCCGTGCAGGGTGAGGGTGAATCCATTCTCCGCAAACCGTATGTTCACTTGTAACGTCCTCCTGTCGTCATTTCGGGTCTCATTGCATCATGAAGCGCTTTCACCTATGTATTGATAATAACATCATGATGTTTAAAGTGGCAAGAGGTTTTGGGGAAAAAATGGCTGAATAAACGAACGGTACGTAGGATGCCCGAAGACAGCCCTACGTACTCGTGTCGGATCCCTATTAATTACGACTCGCCTTGTAATAGGCGCGAAGCGGCTCCTGCAGCGGCACATAGCCCCGCTCGTAGATGCGTCGGTATGCGGCATGCCGCTCTGCCGACGGCTTGTACGTGACGGATTGACCCGCATTCACCATATGCCGCCTTGCCTCATTCGCGCTTGTATAAACTCCGCCCGCAGCGGCTGCCAGCATCGCCGCCCCTAAGAGTGCGGTCTCGTGCTGCTCGGGTACGGTGAGGAGGACATCCGATATGTCTGCCTTCACGGCCAGCCAGTGCTTATTGCGCGTGCCCCCGCCGACAACCGTCAGCTCCTTGCTTTTGCTGCCGGTCAAATTCGCAGCAGCTTCGAGCATAAACTCCATCTCATAGCCCGTACCCTCAAGCACCGCCTTCAGCAGGTCGGCGCGAGTGTGGGCTGCGGTCAAGCCGATGAACGCCGCCTTGGCTGCAGCGTCCCGCTTCGGTGCGCCGCTGCCCGATAAATACGGATAAAACAGAATGCCGGTAGGTGCCGGCTTGAGCGCTGCCAACAGCTCGAGAATTGCTTCATAGGATAGCGGCTCATCCCCCAGCTGTCCGCGAAGCCATTCCACCGATCCGCCGGAGAAGGTTATCGATCCCATCCAGAACAAGGCATTCGGTACGATATGGAGTCCGAATGAGAAGCCACTGTCGTAATCGGCGCGGGTTAACGTCCGGTTCGGCAGCATGCCGACCAGCGTCTCCGCCGTACCCATGGAATCCATGACGGTTCCCGGCTCTACGGCTCCCGCAGCAAGTGCGGAGCACACATGATCATGACCGCCGATGACGACGGGAATGCCGTTCGGCAGCTCCAGCTCGGAAGTGATCGCCGGAAGCACCGCCCCCACTTGTTGACCGCTTGGCAATACTTCGGGGAACATCTCGGGCTCCAGTCCGAAGTGACGAATGAAATCAGTATCCCATTGCTTCCGGTCGATCCGATAGGCATAGGTGCGTGCTGCAAGCGTATAATCCGTTGTGGCAGCGCCGGTCAGCCGGAATGCAATATAATCCGAAGCGGAGAGCCATACACCTCTGCCTCCGCGGGCGCTGTCAATCGTTTCGGGCATATGCTCCGCCAGCCACAGCAGCTTGGGCAGCCCATATTTGGCGCTCGGCTTCAAGCCGGACGCACAGAAGCGCTCGTACGGGTCGGCTTCTGCGCTAATTCGGTCCGCCTGAGGCTGTGAAATCGGCGAAAACCACGGGATAAACGGCGACAGCGGTTTTCCTGTCACACGATCTACCAGAAGCCCACTCTCCGCCATACTTGTAATTCCGATTCCGACCACCGAACCGCCATCCTCGCCAACGACCTCGCGGACCAGCTCAAAGATTGCCTGCCACAGCTTTTCGGGCGCATACACATCGATACCGTTTTGCTTCACCGTATCGGTGTGGCACTTGGCGATTCGCACCAGTGTGCCGCCTTCCGCTGTAAATAAAGCGGCCTTGGAATGCGTCGTTCCTACGTCAATTGCGACAACCAGCTTACCGATGCCCATGCAAATATCCCCCATTTTTCACTATTGTTCACGTTCACAATTCCTTCAGTCATTATAGCAGTCAGGGGGGAACAGCCGCAATGCCGCCGGATTCCAATCAGC
Source organism: Paenibacillus sp. (assembly GCA_041641375.1). Taxonomy (GTDB): domain Bacteria; phylum Bacillota; class Bacilli; order Paenibacillales; family YIM-B00363; genus Paenibacillus_AK. Next base: position 42,328 of record JBEPYM010000011.1, on the reverse strand, counting down.
GAAATTCGGGTTTAAGCTGCATCGTTTCGTCATAGTGCGAATTCGGGTGAAAGGGAATCGGCGCGGTCTGATCGAGCGTATGCAGCCGCTGACGGAATTGCTCCAGGTATTGCAGGCGCTGAGCTTCGTCACGTGCGACGCTATAGGCAATGAAGGGCGGCAGAACCTCCATACCCGAGAAATACAGGATGCCGTGCTGGATCGGGTATAGCACCTGTTCATGGATATCCCCGTTTTTCCCGTATGGGGTGTACATGGATCCCGGTCCGCCTGTCGTAACCGAAAGCATCGCCCGCTTGCCTTTCAAACCGCCTGTATCATAAACGCCGACACCTGCGCCATATACAAAGCCCATCGCAAACACGCGATCCACCCAGCCTTTCAGAATGGCTGGCACCGAAAACCACCAAAGCGGAAACTGAAACAGCACAAAATCCGCACGCTTCAGCTTCTCCATCTCCACTTGAATGTCAGGCGCGAAAGAATCGTTCTGCATCGCCTTCGTTTGCTCAGCCTGGTATTTAAAGAACTCCGGGTTGTCCAAGCGGGTAAAATCATCCTCGTCGGCCACCGCTTTAAATTTCATCGCATACAAATCGGAAACCTCTACCGTATGACCCTGCTCCAGCAAGGTCGCAACAGCCAAATCCTTCAGCGCTCCGTTAAACGACTTCGGCTCCTGATGCGCATACACGATCAAGACATGCATATGGACACTCTCCCTTGCCCTTTATGTCGGGCGATTTTCCTCGTTACATTCCTTCTTTGAATATATCATATGCGTGCACCGTTGTCCGAACATTGAATCTATGGTACATTTATAGGAACACCAGTTCCTGTTCGTGAAAGGATTATGCCGATGTCCTCAAACATGACGTATGAGCCGACAACCGCCAAGCAGACGTTGAACCGGGTCCGTGACCCGCATATGCCTTTTGAATGGTCGATTAACCCGTACCGAGGCTGTCAGCATGGCTGCAGCTTCTGTTATGCCCGTGGCTTTCAGGGCTTTCTCGGCCGGGAAGCTAACGACGAGTTTCGCACGAGAATAATGGTGAAAGAGAACGCTCCAGAAGCGCTGGAGAATCAGCTCGCCCGAATGCTGAAGCAGGTGAAGGGAAGCAGGGTCGAGCTTCGGCGCAAGGCAGGGCACATCGCAATCGGAACGGCAACCGATCCGTATCAGCCGGTGGAAGGCAAGGCACAGCTCACCCGGGAGTGTCTGAAGGTGCTTGCTCGCTATGGGATGGAGGTTTCCATTACAACTCGTTCGCCGCTCATCCTGCGCGATCTGGACGTGCTGCAGGAGCTGCCAGGCGTGTCGGTCAATATCAGCATCAGCACGCTTGATGTGTACATCACCCGCAATATGGAGCCGGCTACGCCTCATCCGAGGAAGCGACTGGAAACAGTCGGCAAGCTGACGTCAGCAGGAATTCGTGCCGGCGTGTTTCTAGCGCCGATCCTGCCGCTGCTGACGGATGATCGAGCGGGAATGGAGGCGCTTATACGGGAGGCGAAACGCTACGGCGCAGCTTTCGTCATGCCTTCGGTGCTGCGGCTGACGCCCGATGTGAAGGCGTGGTACTTCGGCGTGCTGCGGCAGCATTATCCGGAGCGGACGGCTGCTTGCGCGACCTTGTTCAGCGGGGGCTCTTATACGAGACGGGATTACTCGGAGCGGATTATGGCGATGGCGAAGGAGCTTCTTGCTCAGTACGGGCTGGTGGATACAGATGTTGTGTCTGGCGGGAACATGATACCAGCCTATCGGGATGTTTGTTCAACTAGCACCGTTGAACAGCTGGAGTTTCTTTTCTGACATTCAAGCTTAGAAAGGTTGTAATCTACCTATTTCTAGGTATACGATAGTGTCATCACGGATGCAATCGGAGTGAATGCTATGTACGTATGGCATCAACAGGATATCGAAGCACAGGCTGGGGAGCTTCATGTGAAACGATTGAAGAAAAATCACTTCGCCATGCTGGACCCACACCGTCATGACGATTATGAGATCAATTTTATTACGGAGGGGGAACGCTTTTATTTCATCCATGATTCCCGCTATCATCTGAAGAAAGGCGGGCTCATCTTCATCAAGGCCGGAGAGCTGCATCGCAGCATGGATGCCGGAGACGCCCGCTACGAGAAAATAACGCTAAGCTTTCCCCCAAGCTACCTCGATTCCCTGCAGCGGCTGCAGCAGGACGTCGACCTGGAAGCGCCGTTCCTGAAGGCGATCGTCTTGCATGTCCGGCATGATGAGCTGGATTACGTCGAGCGAACGCTTCTTCGGCTTCTGTACGAAGCCGAGGCTCGTCCTCCGGGATACCACGAGGAATGCCGTCTGCTCGTCATTCAACTGCTGCGATTCGCTCAGCGGGCCGCGGCTAATCGAACGTATGAGGAGCAGCAGCCGATATCGCTCACCGGCAGACTTCCCGAAATCGTGGAATATATGAACCGGCACTATCAGCTCCCCATCACGTTACAGTCCCTTTCCACCAAATACCATTACAACCCGAGCTACTTGTCAACCCTTTTTAAGACAACAACAGGCTTCTCCATCATTGAATATCTCAACGGCGTTCGCGTCAAGCAGGCCAAGAGGCTGCTCCGCGAAACGGATCAAAGTATCGGGAGCATCACCGATGCGGTCGGCTTTCGCAGTGTCACACACTTCGGGCGCATATTCAAGCAGCACACGGGATACTCCCCCTCCCGCTACCGAAATTCGTGATCAACAACTGAAATTACGCCGCACACACCCAAAAATATGTAGATTCACAGCCCTTTTCTCTCGTTATACTTAAGGTATTGAGAGGAGGAGCAAGAATGTCGATACAAATACAGTTAAACTCCGAATGGGCATTTCGGTATGAACCGGCTGAGGAACTGAATACGGCTATAGCGGCTCTGGATTATGATGATTCCGGTTGGAATCCGATCGGCCTTCCCCACACATGGAGTACCTACGAAACGACGGGTGAATGTCACCCTTTTATCATGAACCCGTCGGAACGAGACAGCACATTTTGGTGGTACGGATGGGGCTGGTACCGGAAAACAATCATCGTCCAACCCGTACACCAGGATAAGCTGATCTCTCTGGAATTCGATGGCGTTCAGAAGGCAGCCATGGTTTATGTAAACGGTGTGTTAGCCGGCGAGCACTATGGAGGCTTCACTTCCTTCAGCGTCGATGTTGACGCTTATATTCGGAAGGATGGGACCAAAAATGTCATCGCCGTCGCCGTGTCCAACCGTCGCAACGATAAATTCGGCGGCATTCCTCCCGTAACGGCTGGGAATTGGAACGTGTATGGCGGCATCTATCGCGACGTTCGACTCGCAGTAAAAAATCCCGTGCATATTCCATACCAGGGCTCCTGGGAGCATGAAGGCGGCACCCGGATTACAACCCCCTCGGTAAGCCGTGAACGCGCGAATGTGAAGGTGCATACCTATGTTCGCAATGGCGGTGAATCCGTAGCGCAATGTACGCTGCGAACGACCCTTTTCGATCCGAATGGGAAGCCCTTGGAGACCCTTGAGACTAGCAAAACGCTCGCCCCCTACGAAACGGCCCTGCTGGAACAGGAGAGCGATTGGATCCAGGAGCCTCTGCTATGGTCGCCTGATTCTCCATGGCTGTATCAGGTGAAATCCGAAGTCTGGCACGACGATCAATTGACTGACACGATGTATAGTCCGCTTGGCTTTCGCTGGTTCCACTGGGATTACGAGGAGAAGCGGCTCTGGTTGAACGGAGAACGCATTCATCTGCATGGCACGAACAGGCACCAGGAATATCCATGGCTCGGCGATGCGATTCCGAAGTGGCTCCATGCCCAAGACTTGCACGACATAAAGTATGGGCTCGGCCACAACTTTCTTCGAACCTGTCACTATACGCAGGACAAAATGGTTTACGACTGGTGCGACCGTCACGGCTTGATCGTCTGTGAGGAAGTGCCGAATATCAAGAACATCGATTTCAATGAAGAGATGCAAGAGCGTCAGGTCAGGGAAATGATACGCCGCGATCGCAACCATCCCTCCATCCTGATGTGGAGCATGGGCAACGAAACGAACAAGGCGGCTGACGCTCGCTGGGCAAGGGAAGAGGATTCGACCCGAATCGTGCATTACCGTCATGTATCCGGACAAGGCTCTGACGAGCCTCACAACGACAAGCAGATGGATATGGAAAATGTTCTTCGCTGCACCGTCCGGGGGTGGTGGAACGCCGACATGATGCCGCTGGAGCCGGAGAACGGGCAGCATTGCGGGCATGAGAAGTGGCAGCATGACCAGGCGCTTGTCGAAGGAGGCAGCCAGCGCGGCAGAATCGATACGAACGGCGCCATGTGGGTGTATGCGGATCATGGCTGTGACCGTGAATATGTAAACTCCCCTCTCCTGCACGTCAATCCGAAGGGCTGGGTCGACGCTTACCGCGAGCCGAAGCTGATGTATTATGTATGGAAGGCGTTCTGGACCAAGGAACCGTTCCTTTATGTTCATCCCTACGATTGGACGGAGCGCTATCTTGGAACAAAGCGGCAAATTACAGTCAACACGAATTGCCATGCCGTACAGCTGCTTGTGGATGGCGAAAGCCAGGGAATGGCCCACGCAAACAAAGACAGGGTCGCCATCTTTCATGATGTGCCGGTTACGGGAGGCGTCCTTGCCGCAATTGGATTTACGGCAGAGGGGGCTGAGGCGGCACGCTGCTTAGTCCCCATGCCTGGCAAGCCTCATCAGCTCGTCCTGCAGGCTTCGCATTCCGTCATCAAGGCTGACCGCTCGGATGTCGTCCTTGTGCGAATCGATGCCGTCGATACCGAGGGTCATCATGTGTACGGCGCATGCGGGGATCTTGTTATCGAGGTGTCCGGACCCGGCAAGCTGCTCTGTCCGAGCGTACTCCGTTCAGATTTGAAGTCGAAGGAAGCTCGCGAGGGCACGTTCTATATGGATTTGCCTATTACCGTGCCGATCCGCTCTACGAAGGAGCCGGGGATGATCGAAGTTTCCGTAACCTATGAAGGCCGCATGAGCGCTACGTTGACGTTACCAAGTGTGAAACCTGCGGCGAACGATGAATATTATGGTGTCATTCAGCCTGATGCAGCATGCATACCCGGACCGCCTCTGCGCGATCCCTCCGCCTTAGGCAACGTTGAGCCTGCGCGCGGTACGCTTAACCTATACGTAGACGATCTTCACTTCGGTCCGGCTGAAGCGGAGCAATATGCAGCACTCATGGACCTCCACCTTCGCAAGCATAATCCTGGCAGCATAAGCGCCGGTCCTGCTTATGAAGCACTCATCGAACAATTGGTTGAAGCATTGGTGAAGGATCATGGCACCCTGGTTGCCGATGATTATAACTTTATCGTGACCAAATACAATGACTGCTGCTCCGTGTATGAATGGCTCGAACATTCGGCCTTGCGGGCTGCAATCATCGAGGAACAAAAGAGTCTTTATGCGGACTTGCTCATTCGCCGCGGAGTCAGGCAGGATTTGCAGGAAATCAAGAAGAAGGTTATTAAGCTGGAGCTTGGCCTATAGAATGTACACTGCAAGAAGAAGCCTGTCGGCCATTTGTGCTGACAGGCTTCTTCTATTTATTACGGGTGACGCGCAAAGCACTCATTTTTTTCATCCCCCGATTTTTGCAACACCACTCCATCACGCATGTTTTCAAGAAATTAATAGGGATACGAAAAATATGTGTGATTTACATCACACCCGCGTGCCGGTTATCGTATGGTCACAGAACAGACTATACATGAGGTGATTCGCTTGGTAGGTAGCTTGAAGCTCGCCTGGAATGCTTTTGTACGATTTAAGTACTACTATTTGATGATGCTGCCGGGATTGTTGTTTTATCTCATTTTCAAATACATCCCGATGTACGGAGTACTGATTGGTTTCCAGCAATATTCCGTAGGAAAAGGTGTGTTTAGAAGCAAGTGGGTGGGTCTCAAGCATTTTTACGATTTTTTCTTCCTTACCCCTGATGCGTGGATTATCATCCGCAATACGTTAATGATCAATCTGTATGAGCTGCTCTTTGCTTTTCCGGCTCCGATCCTTCTGGCCTTACTTCTGAATGAGCTTCGGAATCACCTGTTCAAGCGCTTCGTACAGACAATCAGCTATATGCCGCATTTCCTTTCTACTGTCGTCATCGTCGGCATGATTGTTAACTTCCTGTCACCATCGGAAGGAATCATCAATCACTTGCTTGTTAAGTTCTCCATCATCGATAAGCCTATTTCCTTCATGACGGAGCCAGGTTGGTTCCGAACGATATTCGTAGGCTCCGGGATCTGGGCAGGTGTTGGATGGGGAACGATCCTGTATTTAGCAGCAATCGCAGGTATCGATCCGACACTCTATGAAGCAGCCAAGATGGACGGAGCTAACAGATGGCATCAAATCCGACACATTACGTTCATGGGCATGGTTCCGGTCGTTATCATTCTGTTCATCCTGAATCTTGGGAATATGATGGAGGTTGGATACCAGAAAGTCATTCTCCTGTACAATCCGACGATCTATGAGACAGCCGATGTCATTAACTCTTTCGTTTACCGCAGAGGACTTCTCCAGGCGGACTTCTCATTCGCAACCGCAGTCGGAATGTTTCAGTCAGCCGTCGGACTGGTGCTCGTCGTGATAGCCAACAAGCTGTCACGGAAATATTCAGAAACAAGCTTATGGTAAAGGAGGGCTTCCATGATGAGAATTAAGCAAAGCTTCGGCTCCCATCTGTTCGACACAATTAACATTCTTTTTATGCTAGCCCTCGTATTTGTCATGCTGTATCCAATCTGGTTCGTATCGATTGCATCCATCAGCAATCCTTTGCTTGTCATCAAAGGGGAGATTACACTTTGGCCCAGACAGATGACTCTAATCGCATACGAGCGTGTACTAAGTGATCCTTATATTTGGCTCACATATTGGAACACCGTCAAATATACCGTACTGCAGGTCGCAGCAACTCTGCTGTGCACGTCACTGCTCGCATACCCATTGGCAAAGCGCAGGCTTCCTCTGCGTAGACCGATTTTGTTTCTAATTGCATTCACCATGTTATTTAGCGGCGGGTTAATCCCCACCTTCCTTGTTGTAAAGAGTCTCGGCATGCTGAATACAACGGCGGCTATGATTATCCCGTCTCTGATCAGCACCTGGTATTTGTTCATCATGAGATCATTCTTCGAAGCACTGCCCGAGGAGCTTGAAGAAGCTGCAACCATCGACGGATGCGGGCCGATCTCCACCTTCTTTCGAATTGTACTCCCTCTGTCGCTGCCGGTAATTATGACCATCGGATTATATACAGCGGTTTCACAATGGAACGCGTTCTTCGAAGCGTTAATTTACTTAAACAGCCGCGATATGTTTCCGCTTCAGATTCATCTTCGGAATGTTATCATCGCAGGCTCCTCCGCCGATGAGTTCAGTGGCACAGGTGTAGATGCGGTACTGGTGCATACGGTGAAATACGCGACCATCATGGTGGCTACGCTGCCCATCCTGTTTGTTTATCCTTTTATTCAGAAATATTTTATCCAGGGAACGATGATTGGAAGCGTCAAAGGCTAACCACCACAATGTGGTCGATAGATTCTCTTCCTGAATCTATTCCTATATACTATACAATATGGAGGTCTGACTCATGAGAAATCGCAAGGCTTGGACATCAACATTGATTGCTGGTTCGCTTACTGTCTCTCTGCTTGCAGGGTGTGCGCAAGGCGACGGGAAACCCAAGGATGCCGCTGCTCCTGCACCCGCTCCTTCCAAGGAATCGGGACTAAACAAGCTGCCACTTACAGATAACAAGGTGACGTACAAGTGGCTTGTCAAAGAGCGTCCGGACGCCAAGTTCAACAATAATTGGGAAGCATGGCTTAAAATTGCGGAGCGCACGAACGTGGCGGTCCAATGGGAGCCGGTTCCGGCGACTGGCTGGGAGGAGAAGCGAAAGCTGCTTGTAGCAACCAACTCTGTACCGGATTTCGCAAATTTCTCCATTCAGGATTCGAGACAATATGGACCGGAAGGCGTATTTCTGAAGCTCAATGATTTGATCGAAAAACACGCCCCTAACGTTCGCCAAATATTTAAAGATTATCCGGACGCCAAGCTTATGGCAACCGCACCGGACGGCGGCATCTACATCCTGCCCGCGATTGAGCAAAGACGCTTTGAATTTGCTTGGATGTTTAGACAGGACCTCGCCAGCGAATACGGACTTAAAGCACCTACCAATACAGATGAATTCTATGAGCTGCTGAAGGCATTTAAAGCCAAGCATCCAGATTCATTCCCATTAACGACACGTTACTTATTCCAAGATCGCTCAGGCATATTCAATAAAATTGCACAAATGTTCACAGAGCAGCACAACACGGTTATCGGGTTTAATCCAAGCACGAAGAAATATTCCTTCACACCGGAGCATCCACAATTCAAGGAATCTATGCTTTTCATGAACAAGCTCTTTAATGAAGGGTTGCTGGATCCCGAGTTTGCCGTATTGAAGGCGAATCAATGGGAGGAGCGCATGTTGAACGGCAAATCCTTCGTTACATACGATTATCATGTTCGCGCGGACCAGTTTACAGATACCGCTAAAGCGGCTAACAAGGATACCAAATACGATTTGTATGCCTTTGGCGATATTGCTGCAAAAGGGAAAAAGCCTTACCAGATTGCTGCGCCTATCGTCCAAGGAAGTGGTACGACTCTAGCCAAAAACATCAAAGACCCTGTTCTCGCAATCAAATATATGGATTACTTATATAGCGACGAAGGCACAACTTATTCCGGCATCGGAATTGAAGGCAAGTCCTATGATATGGTAAACGGCAAACCAAAGTTCAAGGAAGGACCAACCGATATTCGGGCTAAGCATGGTGTTTTCTATGAAAGCCAAACTTCTTTTGTAAACATTAAGCCTCGTATTGCAATGGGCGTTTCGCCAAAACAAGAAAAGTTTTTCCCAGCCATTGAACCGCAGGTGGTCGACCCACTTCCGTATATCAACTTTACGGAGCAAGAGAACGAAACGCTGAAGCAAATGCAGACGAACCTTCAAAAATACGCAGAAACAGAACTGACCAAGTTTGTCATGGGCAGGACGCCAATCACTGATGAAACGCTGAAGGCCTTTGTCGACCAATCGAAGAAGCTCGGCTCTGACACTTTGGTTCAAATTACGAATACTGCCATGCAGCGCACCCAAAACGCGAAATAAATCATTTGATCCCAGCGGCAATTGCTTTTGCCGTTGGGATGTTTTTTCGATTATAATGGACCAACACGATATCCTTGGTGCGGAGGTTCAACGATGCTGAAAAACTTATCACTCTGGACGACCATCCGCAAACCGGTATTCAGCCGTTTTTTTATCAGCTATCTGATTCTGATTCTCGTCCCTACACTTGCCGCAGTGTTTCTGATCAATGGATATTTTACCCAAATAATCGATCATGCCGAGGAAGAGAAGAACGGCATGTACCTGAAGCATCAGGCCAAGCTTACGGATGATAGCTTGAACGCCCTCCGTACGAATATGTATTTTCTCATTACTTCTCCTCGGATGAACTTGCTCAAGGAATATTTGTCCAACCCGCAATCCGTGGGAAGCTACGACCGAGAGGAAATGATTAAAGAGATCAGGCGACAGCTTACAACACAGTTTGAATCGCTGCCCTATATCGAACGCTCATTCCTGTATTTTCCTGCTTACGGAATCGTTCTAGATTCTGAGAATATGGCGGACGAGTCTTATTATTTTGCCTATGTGCATCGTCTGCAACTGCCTAATCTTACACCAGATATGAGAACTTATCTTACTCAGCTGCAGCAAAATCAATTCTCGATTATGCCCCATGTCGCCACAAGCCATAAATATCCAACCGGCGAGCAAACAGGTATCTCCGATTATGTCACTGCCGTCTCGGGACATCCGAGTCGTCAACCTGACGTATATTTGTTTGTCAATATGAATGAAGTTCGACTTCTGGAGCAGGCACTTCCTACGATCAACCCATCGGCTGCTACTTTGCTGATTGATGATAAGGGAAACGTAATGGGTGGTCGACAATGGCAGGAATTCGGTCAAAAGCTGCATGCCCAAGCGAATCGTTCTGAAGGTTCATTTATTCTGAGAGAAGCAACAAAACCGATGTACGTGTCCTATGTCAGCTCAGACGCTTATTCTTGGAAATATTTGAGCTTGACGGATTTACACATTCTTCGTCGACCGGTTGAGATCGTACGGATCATCTCGATCGTATTTCTCGGTTTGTTTGTGATTTCAGGAGTCATCATCTCTTATATGTTTAGTCGACGTATGTATTCCCCGATCCAAACGATCATGAAACGTATGGAGCTATGGCAACCGGCACCTCAAAATCATGAAAGGCATGATGAGCTCGAACTTATCCATAAGCACTCCGAAAAACTAATCAGTTCAAATAAAGACATGTCGGGGCGCATCAAGGAAATGCGGCCCTTGATTCAAGAGCAATTCCTCAATCAAGTGCTGTCGGGTCAATTCCGAGACTCGTTATCCATCCGAATGTATGCGGATGAAATTGAGCTTCAACTACCGAACGATGGGCCTTTCGTCACGATGGCCATTGAGCTTCAATACGACAGCTCGGAAACAGGCAAAGCTTATTTGCTGGCGAATATTGCAGAAGCCTTCAAGCGTCCGTTTAAGCAATCCATATGGGTCACACGATATCGCGAGAATTTGCTGGCTTGTATTGTACAGAGCCGCTCCGATGGAAAAGAGGAAGCTTCTCGCATGTTCGAGCTCCTGCAGTCATTCCCACTGCACTATGGTGTCATTGCGGTCGGAGCTTCCGTTGAATTCGCTGAGCAATTGCATCATTCTTATGCTTCCGCATTGCAGGTTCTCGACTCCAAAAAGCCAGTCGCAGGCATTCATATATTGACGGAGGAGCATATCGAAGCACACAGTCTGCAAACCGCTGACCAATATTTGAGTGCGGACGAAGTAAAGGCAATTCATAACGTCTTTCATACCGGGGATGCTCATTTATTAGAGACTGCCGTATGGGGGATCATTGATAATCGATATAAAAATGGCGCTTCTGTCAATCAATTGGCATCCATCGGCGAGGATATTTTGAACAGCCTGATTCGCTTCAAAGCGTCGGAGAGTACGATGGATTTGCAATGGAAGCGCTATTCGGATTTATTTCAGGAGCTGCAAGCCTCAGCATACACAATGGAGGCAACCAAAAGCTTGTTTCATAACATATGCCACCTCTTTGCAGCACCAGCTCCTCAATTCGAAGACAAGCGCGGGATCATGAAAGAGGTACAGGCTTACATTGATGAGCATTATTCTGAAGAACTAAGCTTGGATATACTTGCTACCAAGTATCAAATGTCGCTTGGTTACTTCAGCCGACTGTTTAAGGATACGGTCGGGGATAAATATGTCGATTATGTAGCCAAGCGTCGCATTGAAGCGGCGAAAGCACTGTTGCTGGAGACGGACAAAAAGCTTGAAGATATTTCTGCTGAAGTCGGCTTCATCGGGAAAAATACTTTTACTACTTTATTCAAAAAATATGAAGGTTTAACTCCAGGTAAGTATAGAGAGACGTTTAAGCAATCAAGAAAATAAGGCTGCGGGAGCGTAATGTCCCACAGCCTTATTTTCTGTTCATGCTACTCCGCAACCATCCGGTTGACGAGCTTGCCGAGCTTCTCGATCTCGATCTCGACGACGTCACCCGCCTTCAGATAGACACGCTGCTCCTTCGGCAGGCCGAGCACGACACCCTCCGGCGTGCCTGTCAGAATGACGTCGCCCGGCGTAAGCGTCATGTGCTGCGAGATATAGCTGACGATTTCATCGACATGGAAGATCATGTCCGACGTGTTGGAGCTTTGGCGGACCTCGCCGTTCACCTTCGTCGAAAGCGCGAGCTCATTCGGGTTGCCGACCTCATCGGCTGTCACGAGGTACGGACCAAGCGGCGAGAAGCCATCACACGATTTGCCGAGCAGCCATTGCGGCGTCCGCAGCTGCAGATCGCGAGCGGACAAGTCATTCACAGCGCAATAGCCGAATACGTAATCAAGCGCGTTTTCTTTGCTGACGTATTTGGCGGTTTTGCCGATGACGACAGCCAGCTCCACCTCGTAGTCCACCTGCTCCGATACCTTTGGAAGCGCAACGTCGCACTTGTGACCGGTCAAGGTGTTGTTGAATTTGTTAAACAGAATCGGATACTCCGGAATCGCCGCTTTCGTCTCCTCCGCATGCTTGCGGTAATTGAGGCCGACGCAAATCAGCTTGTTCGGGTGTGTCACGCATGGACCGAACGCAAGCGTCTCCTCGTTCAACAGCAGCTCGGAAGCGGCGCCGGAAGCAAGCACCCGATCAACGTAACGCTGTAGCTCGGAGACAGCGGATGCTCCGCCGTCAATGACGGCGTGTACGGTTTGCGGCACATGTCCGTCAGCAGGCACACGGGAAAGCGCCGCCTGTACGTCCAATACGCCCTTCGCAGTGTGTACGCCAAGCCGGTTCATTCCCTGGGATACAAAGGTTACCAGTTTCAAGTTCTAACCCTTCCTCTCGCATTCTAATTATGCATTCTTGCCAAACACAACTCCGCCGTCAATATACAGCGGGGAGCCCATCATAAAGGCGGAATCGTCCGAAGCAAGGAATAGCGCCGCCTTCGCCACATCGTCGGGTCTGCCGAGATCGCCGCTCAGCTGCCGCTTCTTCAGCGATTCGATCGCCACCTCAGGATCCGCATAGGACTCTTTCAAATATTTCTCGACAAACGGCGTAAAAATCGTCCCCGGCAGCAGAGCATTCACGCGTATCCCGTACGGGGCGTAGTCTACCTGCATCGACTTGGTCAGCGCAAGCACAGCGCCTTTGGTTGCGGCGTAAGAAGCGCGGCGCGCAAGTCCGATCTCGGCGATACAGGACGACATGTTAATCACCGAACCGCTGCGCTGCTCCATCATAACAGGCAGCACGTATTTGGACGGAACGAATACGCCCTTCACATTAATGCCCATAATGCGGTCCCATGCTTCGATCTCCAGCTCATGCAGGGCGCCGACGCCACTAATTCCGGCATTGTTGAACAGCACGTCGATTCGTCCATAATGCTGCAGGACCGTATCGACCAGCTGCTTCATCTGTTCCGGATTCGTTACGTCTCCGTGCACAAACAGCGCGTCGCCGCCCGCAGCTCGAATGTCGGCAGCCGTCTGCTCGCCCGCTGCCGCATTCAGGTCGTTCACGACCACCGAAGCGCCCTCCTTGCCGAACAGCATTGCGGCGCTCTGCCCGATTCCAGAGCCGGAGCCTGTGATGATACATACTTTATTAGCCAATCTCATCCCAAATCCCTCCTTGTTCAGCCGGAAATCATTAATAGATTCGCATAGGGAACCGTATCGCCCGTACGAATGACGGCCCTTGCTTCCTTACACATCGCCTTCAACTGTACATGAGGGACTGCCGTCACCTGAATATCCGGATAGCTCTCCACCAGCTCCCGATAGCGCTCGGGACTCGCCGCAAGCATCTCTTCCGCAACGATGATCCGATCGATGATAAATTCACCCGCAATCGCTCTCAACACATCGGTGACACGGGGCATATCGTCGACGAGCGCCAGATCGAGCCGCTCCGGCTCAAGCGGCACCGGAAAACCTCGATCGCAGATGCCGAGCATATCCGTATGCCCCGTCTCCGCCAAAATCCGGTTCAACGCCGGATTCAAAATTCCGCCCTTCTTCATTCCGAACCACCCTCCCCCGTGCTCCCAAGTACGGCAGCACGCTGCTCCAGCGTAATCCGATCCTTCCAGGAGGGGAGCGGTCGCTTGAAGTAGAGCCGGTCCGCGCTGTCGATCCCGACCAGCTCCCAGCCGTCCCTTCCGAGCTCATTCAACGAGGCAGCCTCGGAGCGATCCTCAATCCGATACTCGTAGCCGAAAGATGCCGCCATACGCGTTCCCCCTTTTTACCGTTCCATATGATCTTCCGGCTGTGCCGCCTTGACCACCAAACCTCCGTCCACCATCAGCAAATGACCGTTCACCTGCATCGCTTCCTCGGAAGCCAGGAATACAACCGCATCGCCGATCTGACGAGCTGTTCCGAGACGCTTCATCGGATTCGCCTGTACCTCCCGCTCGCGGATTGCAGGATCAGCGAGGTAATCCGTACACATATCCGTATCGACCGTGCTCGGACCAACCGCGTTGACGTTAATGCCGTAGCGTCCCAGCTCGATCGCCATTCCCTTCGTCAGCATATGAGCGCCGGCTTTGGACGACTGATAATGCGGAATGACCGGACTCGTCACAACGAGGCTTGCCGTAGACAGCACGTTGACGATCTTGCCGCTGCGCCGCTCGATCATGCCGTGCGCCGCCCGCTGCGAGCAAAGGAAAATTGATTTCAGATTCGTATTCATCGTCCGGTCCCACGTCTCTTCCGTCACCTTCATGAAGGATTCGAACGGCGCAATACCCGCATTGTTGACGAGAATGTCGACCGGTCCCAGCTTCGCTTCCACCTCATTGAACATGGCAGCCACCTGGGCGGACTGGCCTACATCCGCCTGGACGACCATCGCTTTTACCCCGAGCGCCTCCGCCTTCCGCTGCACCGCTTCCGCCAATCCGCGCGACGAATTCGAAGTAAAGTTTATCGCGACATGCGCGCCTTCCTCCGCCAGACGGACCACGATCGCTTCGCCGATCCCACGGCTTCCCCCGGTGACAAGCGCGACTTTATTTGCCAAACGTTTGCTCATATCCGTTCACCCTCCAGCTCTTTTCATTCGTCGATTCTACAAGCTTGGTCCAATCCGATTGATGCTGAACTCCTGATGCCCGAGAATTTCCGCCTTCACCAGCTTGCCTTCCGCAACCTCCTGAATCTCCGTCCAGATGCGTTCTCCAGCTTCCTCCAACGTCAGCTCGCCAAGCAGCATGCCGCTGACATCGACATCCATGTTGTCGGTCATCCGCTCGTACATACGGCGGTTGCCCGTAATTTTGATAACGGGAACAACAGCTGCACCGGTCGGAGTGCCGCGTCCGGTCGTAAAGCAGACGATATGCGCTCCGCCGGCCGCCATACCGGATACACATTCAATATCATTGCCGGGTGAATCCATGAAATACAGCCCGCCGCGCGGGATCTCCTCGGCATATTCGATTACGCCTTCAATCGGTGCGGTGCCGCACTTGGAGATGCAGCCAAGCGACTTCTCCTCGATCGTCGTCAGCCCGCCGGCAATGTTGCCCGGACTCGGGTTGCCGCCCCGCATATCGGCGCCCATCCGCTCGACCTCGCGTTCGAAGCGTCCGACGATATGATACAGCTGTTCGGCAACGCCTTCCGTCCGGCAGCGTCCCGCAAGCACATGCTCGG
Organism: Paenibacillus sp.; assembly: GCA_041641375.1. Lineage (GTDB taxonomy): Bacteria > Bacillota > Bacilli > Paenibacillales > YIM-B00363 > Paenibacillus_AK. The sequence continues at coordinate 26,830 of JBEPYM010000011.1, read as the reverse complement.
CTCCAATAATTTCGGTCGTCTCGCCGATCACGACGCCACCGCCTTCGCGGATGAGCGAGTCGGCTGCAGCGCCGAGCGCCGGATTCGACGCAAGGCCAGATGTCGCATCCGAGCCGCCGCACTTGACGCCGAGCTTCAGCTCGCTTAACGGGATCGGCTCCTTCTCCATCGCGTCCAGCTTCGCCCGCATGGCACGAGCCAGCTCGACGCCGTGCTGGATCGCCTTGACCGAACCGCCGACCGATTGAATATCGAACACCTCGACCGGCTTGCCCGTCCTGCGAATGTCCTCCGCGAGCGCGATCGGATCGACGACCTCGCAGCCGAGCGAAATAATGATTACGCCGCCAACGTTCGGGTTGCGTCCCGTACCCGCCAGCACCGCGAAGGTGCGGTCCTTATCCGCGCCAATCTGGCTGCAGCCGTGCTGATGCGGAATCGCAACCGTATCGGGCACAAGCTGGTTAATGCGGCTGCATACCTGATTCGCGCAAATAACCGTAGGAATGATAAGCAAATGATTGCGAATGCCGACCTCGCCGTTCGGCCTCCGATACCCTGAGAACGTTCTCATGAATGCGCCTCCTTCCCAATTCCGGCTGCAGTCCCGGCGATATCGCCGCGCCCCCGAATACCCTCGACATTATGGACATGAACGTGCTCGCCGGCTTCAATGGACGACGTAGCGGCGCCAATGACCTCCCCGTATTTGCGGACCGGTTCGCCAGCCTGGATCGGTGTGATCGCCACCTTGTGGCCGAACGGAATCGCCGAAGCCGCGACAACACGCCGCTGCTCGCCCTTCCAAACGAACGTTACCGCCTCGCCTGCTGCGACATCGCGGATCACCGTCGCGACATGATCGCTCGCATCCATCACAAGCGCATCGGTGCCGGCAGAAATTGATTTTACTCCCAATCCATCCACTCTCCCACGACAATAATGTTACCGATAACCCTATCGTATCAACAGATCATCTTGCCGTCAATCCATTTTTCACGTACAATAAACAGCGAGTAATAGCAAGGATTCTGGAGCAAAAGGGAGATTCGAATGGTTACCATCTACGATATCGCCAAGCAAGCCAACGTATCCGCAATGACGGTATCGAGGGTTATCAATAACACGGGGAAAATTAGTGAAAAGACGCGGGAAAAGGTTCGGGCGGTCATGAAGGAGCTCGGCTACGTACCCAATATGACGGCGCGAAGTCTGGTCGTGCAGAAGACGAATATGCTGTCGCTGCTTATTCCGGATATTACGAACCCGTTCTTTACTACGGTGGCAAGGGGCGCCGAGGATAGCGCGCTAAAGGAGGGCTACCGGATGCTGTTCGGCAACAGCGACGAGAGCCTCGACAAAGAGAGCCTGTATGTGGACACGGTGCTGAGGACCCGCGCAGACGGCGTCCTGTTCGCCCCGGCGGGCGACCGGTCGGAGCAGCACCTCCGGCAGCTGCAGAAGCACGGCATCCCGTTCGTGCTGCTGGATCGCGAGGTGCCGGGGATCGAGGTGGATGCCGTCCTCGGCGACAGCAAGGCAGGCGCGCGCAAGCTGGTCGAGCACCTGATTGAGCACGGCCACCGGCGGATCGCAATGCTCGGCGGCGCAAGCGGCGTATCGACGGCCCGAAGCAGGTTGAGCGGCTATCTGGAGGCGCTCAAGCTGAACGGCCTGCCGATCGATGAAGCGCTGATCGGCGAGAGCGGCTACACACAGTTTAACAACGAAGCGCTGCTGGACCGGCTGCTGTCGCTGCCCGAGCCGCCAACCGCCGTATTTGCGGCGAACAACTTTGTCGCTGTTGGACTGATCCGTATGCTGCAGGCGCGGGGGCTTCGCGTACCGGAGCATCTGTCCGTCGTATGCTTCGACGAGATCGCTGACCCGCTGCAGCTCGACCCGTTCCTGACCGTCGCCGCGCAGCCCGCCTACCTGTTCGGACAGCTCGGCATTCAGCTGCTGCTTGATCGTATTGAAGGCAGACATACCGGAACCGAACGCCGCTGTGTGGTGCTGCCGCCTGAGCTTCGCATTCGCCGCTCCGTCAGACGCTGCCCGCAATAAGCTCGACAAGCTGGCGTGCCTGCGGCGACAGCGGCCATTGCGACGGATATTGTACGGCAATCGCCCGCTCCGGCAGGCGCTGTTCCGTGCGCAGCACGAACAGCTCTCCGCGTGTCAGGAAATCGGCGACGAAGCGTTCCGTAACGCAGGCGATGCCGACACCGATGAGGGCGCATTCCGCCAGCAGCTGAATATTTCCGAATTCGACAATCGGCTCAAGCTCGATTCCGTTCGCATACAGGAACGAATCCGTCACACGACGCGCATACGTATCAGGAAACTGCATGATCAGCGGGTAACGCGCCAGCTCCTGCAACGTAACTGTCCGACCGCGCAGCTCCTCGAAGCGTGAGCCTGCAACGAAGCAGTCCCGCACGCGAAACAGCTCCACCGACTCCAGCCCTTCCTCCGCTTCCCGCATATTCCAGATACAGAAATCGAGCTTGCCTTCCCGCAGCAGCTGCATATTCTCGTTGCGCGAGCGATTGCTGATGCGCACCTGAACGTCCGGATGCAGCGCCAAATAAGCTTCGAGCAGCGGAATCAGCACATACTTGCTCATGGTGTCGCTCGCCCCGACCGATACGGACAGCTGGCCGCCACGTTTCGCCGACGTAAGCCGCTCCTCTCCCAGCTTCAGCAGCGTCACCGCTTGCTCCACGTAAGCGTACAGCGTCTCCCCGTCAGCGGTCAACCGAACGCCCTTGGGCATTCGTTCAAACAGCTCGACACCCATCTGCTGCTCCAGCGACCGAATCGTCTGGCTGACCGCAGGCTGGCTAATATGCAGCGCCTCCGCCGCCTTCGTCAAGCTTCCAAGCTGTGCCGCGCGATAAAAGACACGATATTTCTCCAGGTTAATATCCATTTGTCATAACCTCTGATTATCCATAATCATAATTAGAATTACTTTGTATTATACCTCTGCCTGTGCCAAAATGAAATCAAATTCAGGAAAAGGGTGAGCATACATGAGTGCACTAACGTTGATGCTGGTTGGGGATACAAATGTACAAAAAAGGGAAAAGCCGGTTGAGGCGTTCGAAAGGGTGCTGCCTGTTCTTCGCCAGGCGGATGTACTGTTCGGACATTGCGAGGCGCTGTTTGCACAGCCTTCCACCGATCCGCTGGAGCTGGACATCACGCACAAGCACCGCTGGCAGCATTCCGAACCGTCGCAAGTATCGGCATTCGTCGATGCAGGCTTCGACGGCGTATGCTGCGCCAGCAATGTGGCGCACGGCGCCAAGGCGGTCATCAGCAGCATACAGGTGATGAAGGAAGCGGGTTTGCCCTTCTGCGGCATCGGCATGGACCGCAGCGATGCGCGCAAGCCGGTCATTGTCGAGCGTGATGGCACCACCTTCGGCTTTTTAAGCTATACTTCGGTATTTTGGCATGTCGGCCATGCGGCTACCGATACCCGTCCCGGCACCTCTACGATCAAGGCAACAACCGGTTACCAGCCGCATCCGCGCGTACTCGAGATGCCGGGCGCTCCGGCCATCGTTACGACAACCCCGGACCCGCAGGAGCTGGAGGAGATGCGCGAGGATATTCGCGCATTGCGTAAAGCCGTCGATATCGTCGTCCTCTCATGCCATTGGGGCGTATCGGGCAGCAGCGTCGTTACCGACTATCAGCGCGCTATCGCTCATGCCGCCATCGACGAAGGAGTCGATCTCGTATTCGGCCATCATCCGCACGTGCTGCAGGGAGCCGAAGTATATAAGGGAAAAGCGATTTTTTACAGCCTGGCCAACTTCGCCTTCGATTGGTGGGTGATGCGTCATAAGAGCTTCGAAGGATTGCTCGTTCGCTGCATCGTCGAGAACAAGCGAATCACCGAAGTGGCTTTCGTACCGGCACGCCGTGACGAAGCGACGAACCTGGTTGAGCTGCACGGACCGAACAGCGAGATCGGACGTACCATTGCCGATGAGGTTGCACAGCTTTCTGAGCCGTATGGCACCCAATATGAATCGCTCGAAGATCGCGTTACGCTGAAGCTGTAGAATCGCCTTTTAACTGAATCGTACACACCGTACACCCGGGCTCCGACTGGAAAATGATATCGCCGCCGTGCTTCTGCACGATTTCCCGGCATATCGACAGTCGGAGCCCGCTTCCGTTATACTAACAAGTAGGAACCGTCTCGAGGAGCTGCCCGCATGCGAAATTTTTATCCATCCCAAACCTCTGCGGATAGCGCCCAACTTGCTTCCGCCAAGCTGCTCGTATCTGTTCTGGCCGTTGCGGTTTTTCTCGGCAGCTGGGCGGCGGTGTATGTCCATACCTTCGTGAAGTCTCCAATTATTGATCACACAGTTCTACAGGCCGATGCAGCCCCTTCCCCTTCGGAGCCATCGCCTGAGCTTATCGCAGCGCTGTCCAGAGAGGCTGCCTATTATCCGAATGCCGCGGCAGCAGAGGCTGTCTTCGCGTCGAGATGGACGCTCCTGCCGGACACGGTTTCGCAGGGTGACGCTCTGCTCGTGCGAAGCAGCGAACCCGGCACGCTCGATTGGCAGGGGCGGACGTATACGCTGCAGCCGTTTGAAACCGGCTACTACACCTACCTGCCGATCTCGATGGATACCGCGCCGGGAGCGTACCCGATTGGCGACCGTACGCTGACGATCCAGCGTAAGGAATTCGAGGACGACTATTTATATGGACTCGGTGTTGCCGGAACGCCGACCGCCGAGGTGAACGAACGCCAGGAAGCGGACCGCCGCAAAATCAGACAAGCCCGCAGCCGCTCGGAACCGACCTTCCTGATCCAACCCGGCTCGCCAAGCTTCGCGATCCCCGTTGAGGGAGAGCGGACGACCGAATTCGGCGTCGCCCGTTATCATGACAACATTTTTACGGGACACCATCAAGCCATCGACATCGCTGCCTGGTACGGGACGCCGATCTACGCCCCGCAGGACGGAATCGTTACGCTGGCGCAGATGATGCTGGCTCAAGGGAATATCGCGTACATCGATCACGGAATGGGCTTATTTACCGAATATATGCATATGGATGAGCTTGCCGTGAAGGTTGGAGACCGGGTGAAAAAAGGCGATGTTATTGGATATGTGGGCTCAACCGGTGTGTCGACAGGTCCCCATCTGCATCTTGCATTCTGGATCGGACATGTGCCCGTAAATCCGGATTCATTCCTCGAACAGAACGTATTCGGGCGTGAGTAAGAACAACTTCTCTCAAAGTCCATTTAAGGATGAGAGACCACGACGACTTGTACTCGAAACTTGTATGCTATTACAATAAGAACAACTTCTCTCGAAGTCCATTCAAGGATGAGCGACCGCGACTTAGGTATGTTGTTCTTGGTATAGCAATTGCGGCTAAACGAGCCAGACAGTCTCGCGGACTGTTTGGCTCTTCTGTTATGTTTACAATCCTCTTCGGCCTTGAAATTGATGAAAGAAGGAGCAAAATGTTACCTCAATTGAGTTGAATGTAATCGCTTACACGCGGAAGTTGGTAACAAAATGCTACTACATCAACGATTTACTGCACCTTTTCAAGATGATTGGTAACATTTTGTTACCATGGCTATGTGCTGCAACAAACAACTATTATCATCGAATGTATTCATGCCTGGCGGAAACATATCAATTACCATGAAGTAAAACTTCTATCCTCCCTTAATCATGATGCAATTTTTGCACCATAATATTTACATTCGCATGAATGCTCGCGCGTACGTTGCAAAAAAGAGTACATAATCTCAATTAACTAGTGGTTATCGTGTAGATTCAAGTCAAATGTACTCCTTTCTGCAACATAGGGACCTCACTGAGCTCTTCGGCTCCATTATGACATAAACGAACCATACCCACCTTCCGACTGCCTGTCCGCCACCTATCGCAATCCGTCCGACCGCCTGTCCGCCTGTCCGCCTGTCTGCCTGTCTGCCACCTATCGCAATCCGTCCGACTGCCTGTCTGCCACCTATCGCAATCCGTCCGACCGCCTGTCCGCCTGTCCGCCTGTCCACCCGTACGTCCGTAATCTGAGCGTTAACACATCACGTCACCCGCTAACAATGAAAATTCATTTTCGCACATTCATCTCCATCCCTTCATTTTACAAAAACAAAAATGAGGTAGGTGTCATCCCAACCCAGATATCAAGGAAAGTCCAGCACACACCGTGTGCTGGACTTTTAGAGTACCAGGAATTATTGCGTATTCCGGACACCGACTTAAGCGCGAATCCGCGCTTATCTCCCGGGTCTACCGGAATTCCGGCGGAATCCGTCCTGCCACCTTCGTCTCGATCGCAGCAAGCACAACAGCGTCACGCACCGTCTTGACAACGCGCTCGTTAAAAATACTCGGAATGATATAATGCTCGTTCAGCTCCTCCGGAAGTACGACGGAGGCGATCGCCTGTGCGGCCGCAAGCTTCATCTCCTCGTTGATGACGGAGGCGCGGCAGTCGAGTGCCCCGCGGAAAATGCCGGGGAAGCACAGCACGTTATTGATCTGATTCGGATAATCGCTTCTTCCGGTCGCCATTACCCGCACATAGGGCTCGGCGAGCTCCGGATCGATCTCCGGCTCCGGATTGGCCATCGCGAATACGATCGGGTCAGGACCCATCTTCTTCAGCGCATCAATCGTAAGCAGCCCTTTGCGCGATACACCGATAAACACATCAGCACCTTCGATCGCTTCGTTCAAGCCTCCGGTAACGCCGTTCGGATTTGACTTATGGGCGAGCGATTGCCACATCGCGTTCGAATACGTTTCCCCACGGTGAAGGATGCCGCATTGGTCGACGCAGAGGAGCTGCTGCACACCGGCTGCCAGAAGCATATTCGCGGTCGCGGAACCTGCTGCGCCGATACCGACAATGACGATCTTAGCGTCTCGCAGCGTCTTGCCGACCAGCTTCAGCGCATTGAGCAGTCCCGCAAGAATAACGACAGCCGTTCCATGCTGATCATCATGGAATACCGGAATATTCAATTCCTTCTTCAGACGCTCCTCGATCTCAAAGCAGCGCGGGGAAGCGATATCCTCCAGGTTAATGCCTCCGAAGGTGGGAGACAGCGCCTTGACGATGTTAATAATTTCTTCCGTGTCGGTCGTATTGAGACAGATCGGAAAGGCATCGACGTCAGCCAGCTGCTTGAACAGCACCGCCTTGCCTTCCATAACCGGCATTGCGGCTTCCGGTCCGATATTCCCAAGCCCAAGCACCGCTGTACCGTCCGACACGACTGCAACTGTATTCCGCTTGATCGTCAGAGAGAACGCCTTATGCGGCTGTTCTGCGATGGCCATACATACCCGGGCGACTCCCGGCGTATACACGCGGGACAAGTCCTCGCGGTTCTTGACCGGCGTCTTCGGGCTAATCTCGAGCTTGCCGCCCAGATGGACAAGGAAGGTACGGTCGGATACGTGAACGATGGTAACGCCTTGCAGAGCGCGCACGTTCTCAAGCAGAGAATCGTAATCCGCTTCCGAGATATTGACCGTAACGTCTCGGGTAGTCAGCGTTTTGCTTGCGCGGATTACGTCAATCGCCACCACGTCTCCACCCGCTTCGTTAATGCGGGTAGCCACTTCTCCGAAGGACACCAAATTTTTATCAATTTCTAGACGCAGAATGATGCTGGTACTGATTGCCATGAACGATCGACACTCCTTCTATTGTTAACGAACCGGATTTACTAACGATCCAATGCCTTCTATGCGGCATTCAATCGTATCCCCGCGCTTCAACATAGCCGCGCCGGCCGGCGTTCCGGTCAAAATGACATCACCCGGCTGCAGGGTCATAAAGCTGGACACATACGCAATCATGGACGGCACAGACGTAATCATCAGATCGAGCGGACTGTCCTGCGTAAGCGCACCATTATGAACGGCCTGAACGCGAATGGTGTTCAGATCCAGATCCGTCACCAATGCAGGACCGAGCGGGCAGAACGTGTCGAACGATTTGCCGACGGTCCAATGGCCATCCGGATGGAAATAATTAAGCGCCGCAAGATCGTTCGCCACCGTATATCCAAACACATAATCGAGCGCTTCCGCCTCTGAAATATTGCGTGCCGTCTTCCCGATCACGGCGGCAAGCTCCGATTCGTATTTGATTTCCTCCGTGCCTTCCGGAATGACGATGGCTTCACCAGGTCCAATTACTGAGGTGAGCGGCTTGAAGAAAAAGATCGGAAGTTTAGGCGCATCAGGCTTCACATCCCCCGCTGCAACGAAATTTTTGCCGATCCCGACAATATGAACCGCTTCAACCGGCGCAAGCAGCTTCACGTCCTGCAGGCGAACCGTCACCCCTGTATAGCTCCATTCCTGAAGCGGGCTGGCGGATATTTGCCTGATTGTTTCGTGTTCCACGACACCGTAAGATGCTCCAACGCCCTCAGAAACCTCATAGCGTACGAATGTTGTCATGATTGCATGCTCCTCTCCTGATCCATAGTCATAAGTGTTCCCGCCAAATCACCGAGCGTCTCGGCATTGCCGACATTGCCGGGAAATACGATATACGGCATGCCAGGGAATCGGCTTTCTACCCCGCATTGCCATACAGGAATACCCTTCTCGGCTTGTCCGAGCACCTCCGCGCATCGTATCCCGAGGCCTCTGGAGGCGATGTCGTTGGAGGTAATCCCCCCTTTGGCGATGACAAAACGCGGCTTCGTCTTGATCGACCTCACCACATCGATCATCGCGGAGGAAACATGCTGGCTAATATTGAGATTGGCACCCGCACCCTCGGCCAAAACAAGCTCGCGGCTCGTATAGACGACCGAATGGCTGCCTCTGCGAATCGCACCATTCAAGGCGACGGAAGCGCGTTCCACCTCCTGGTCTCTGCGCTCCGGGTCCAGTATGGCGCGGACGTTCAGCTCGATTTTCTCGACGGACGGATGCTGCTCGAGCAAATACTGCAGCTGTGCCGTCGTTTTCTTGACATGCGAGCCGACAAAGATGACACCGCCGTTGGCAGCCGCATCGGCGTTCACCATCTCTCGTGCGGTAAGCAGCGGTCTTGTTGCGACAGCCGCCCTGACCTTCACCAGCGAAGCGCCGGAGCGGTACAGGAAACGCTTGCCCTCCGCTTCGGCCAACATAACGCCGTGAATGGCGACTTCAAGATCGTCGTAGCTCTCGGCATTCACAACGACAGGCGTGTTTCCGGTCACTTGAATCAGCTTCCGCCTGACGCCATCCGCTCCTTCCTTGCGAATATCGTCGAGCGTAATGCTGACAACCTGATCCGCCTTCGTGCGGCCTCTTGTCTTCTCCTCCACCCAATCGCGCAGATTGGAGCTGCTGAAGCCAAACGCCGCATCACGAGCAAATTCCGTCTCGCCGACAGGCACATATTGGCCGCCTTCAAGCAAATAATGAATATCTTCCTTCGTAATTCGACCGCCTTCAAAAAATACAGGCGCGAGAATATGTCCATCGTAAGGCTGCCCCTGCCCCAGCACTTCCGCCATGATCTCAATCTCTAGCGGATAATGGCCCCGGAGCGTCGAATCGCCGCGGCTGACCGCCACGAACGGAATCCCCTCCCGCTGGGAGATTGCAAGCAGCTGCTTGCATATCGTTCGGATCAACGATCCGGCCGTCGGCTCGTCATAGCTTCTTGTATTCGTCAGGATATAAAACAGCGGCCGCGGGTCGCGAAAAGCCTCCGTCAAGGCTTCGTCCTCCCAGGAGGTAAGCAGCTGTATGCCATGCACAGTCTGCATGCCCGTCGGGTCATCGTCGAGCACAATCACCTTGGTGCCGCTCTGCTCTAGCAGCTCGCGTATGCGTTGTTCCGTTGCGCTCACCCTCACAACCTCTTTCCCTTACAATTTCTCGAGTACTTCGGAAAGCTCGCCCATCCCGATTCGAGGACTTGTCAGCACCGGGATCGACAGATCCTCAAGCTTCGGAGCCAGTCGAGCCATGGATACTTGAGCCAGCACCAATACATCATTGCGGACCGCCATCTCGCGGACGGCGCCGATCAGCAGCTCATCATGACGATCGCCGTCGCCCTTGAGCACCGCTTCGAACGCTTCCGAGCACAAATAACGCTCCACCTCGATTGCTTTGCCGCTTTCCTTCGCCTTCTTCTCAATCAGACGAACCGTCGGATCCAGCGTCGTCTTGACCGTCGCGAGCACGCCGATTTTCGTACCGAGCGATACCGCCCGTTCGGCCATCCGATTGTCGATCTTGACGACCGGTACGCCGATCAGCTCGCTTGCATAATCCGCCGCTTCCCCGACAGACGAGCATGCGTTCAGAATAGCGCTCGCCCCCATCCCTTGCGCAATAATGAAATAACTCGCCATCCGTTGACGAACCTCTTTGGTCATGTGGCCCGCTTTCATTACATCCTTCAGAAGACTGTCATCCACAATGTTGACGATCTCCGTCTCGCCGAGAAGCTCCTGCTTCAGCTGATTCAATGGCTGAACCGTAACCGGTCCCGTGTGAACGATCACTACTTTCTTGCCCATTGTCCATCCACTCCTTCGTTCATTGTCCATACCCATTGACTAATTTCAAATATTGAAATATAATTTCCTATATACTTATATAGTACCGGAATGGCGTTGCTTCGTCAACAACATTTCCCTTGGAGGTTAGATCGATGGTACGCAGATTTCATACGGAGGAACAGCTCGACAAGGACCCAAAGGCGAAGGTTTCTTCATCAACGGTCGTGAAGGCGCTGCACGTGCTGGACGCGCTTGCCGAGCTGAATTCAAGCAACCCTGACGGCGCTTCCGTCAGCGAGATCGCCAGGCTCTCCGGCGAGCATGCCAGCAGCGTTTGCAAGCATCTCGCCGCTTTCCAGCAATACGGACTCGTCGATCAGGACCCGCAAACCGAACGTTACCGGATCGGCATTTACGCCTTGAAGCTGTCCGGCATCCTGCTCAAGCGGATCAACATACGGGAGATCGCCATGCCGTATTTGCGCCAGCTGACCGATCAGACCGGAGAGACGGTGCATCTCGTCGTACGGGACAAGCTGAGGGTCGTCTATTTGGAAAAAATGGAATCGTCCAAGGCGGTACGCATGCATTCCCAGGTCGGACTGACGAATCCCATGTATTGCACCGGGGTCGGCAAAGCGATCATGGCCCATTCCCCACCCTCCCTTCTGGAAGAGGTCGTCCAGGAAGGCATGGAGCGCTATACGCCCAAGACGCTGGCCACGAAGGAGGAGCTGCAGGCCGATCTTGTCAAGATTCGTACCAGAGGGTACTCCATCGACGACGAGGAACGCGACCCGGATGTACGCTGCGTTGCTGCGCCTGTATTCGACCACACCGGTACGCCGCTCGCTTCGGTATCCGTATCCGCCCCCAAGTGGCGTTTTACCGATGAACGGCTGCACGAGGTCGGCGTACTCACCCGGCAAATTGCTGATGAAATATCCCGAAATCTCGGCTATCGGTAGGGGCAAGTATCTTGACGTTACCAAGCTGAAATAAGGGCTGACCCCATCCACATGAACTTCGCGGATGAGGTCAGCCCTTGTGTATGATACGTCCGAGATCTGTCCTCAGTGTGCCACGTGGCTAACGGCTTGAATTTCTTCGGATAACGTTCCGCCGCATCGGGAGCCAGCTCAACGCCACTGGGGACGAGTGGGTATTTCCTGCTTAGATAGTTCTCACCCGCTGCGGGAGCGCAAATTGCGCGTCATGCAGCCTGGCATACACACCCTTGAGCGCCATAAGCTGCTCGTGTGTCCCCTGCTCCGCGATACCGTCCTCCGTCACGACGAGGATGCGGTCCGCATGTCGGATCGTTGCGAGCCGGTGCGCGATTACGAGCGTAGTCCGATTCGCAGACAGCTCCTCCAGCGAGCGCTGAATGATTTGCTCCGTCTCCGTATCAAGAGCAGAGGTCGCCTCGTCCAGGATCAGAATCGGCGGATTCTTCAGAAACATCCGGGCGATGGCGATACGCTGTCTTTGGCCGCCGGACAGCTTCAACCCGCGCTCGCCGATGATGGTGGCCATCCCCTCCGGCAAGCCGGATATCCACTCTTCCAGATGCGCGTGCCTGGCCGCTTCCCAGATGTCCGATTCATCGGCTCCAAGACGGCCGTATGCAATATTGTCACGGATTGTGCCATTAAACAGAAACACGTCCTGCTGCACAACCCCGATTTGCGCGCGAAGCGATTGCTGCGTCATTCTGCGAATATCCAGCCCGTCAATGGAGATGGAGCCGTGATGGATATCATAAAATCTGGGGATCAGGCTGCATATCGTCGATTTCCCAGCTCCGGAAGGACCGACAAGCGCCACCGTCTCCCCGGCTTTCACTGAAAAGCTGACATCGCGCAGGATGTGGCGCTCATTCTCGTAATGAAACGACACGTCCCGGAAATCGATATCGCCGCGCAAATCATCGACCTTCACCGCGTCAGGCGCATCCTTCACCTCCGGCTCTGTGTCCAGCATTTGGCAAAAACGCTTGAACCCAGCCATCCCCCTCGGGTAATTTTCCATAAATGCATTGATCCGATCGATCGGCTTCAGAAAAATGTTCACGTATAACAAAAATCCGACGAGCTGGCCGTAGGTGAGCGTCCCCTGGTAAGCGAACCATGCCCCGCACACGAGTACGATGACCGAGATGAGCCGAGTCAGCATGTACATGCCGGCTGCGCTCCAGGAGATCGTCAAATACGAGCGGAGCTTGGCCAGACGAAACTTCGCGTTGTCCTCATGAAACCGCTGCACCTCATACGCCTCATTCGCGAACGACTTTACGACGCGTATTCCGGACACGCTGTCCTCGACGCGCGCGTTCACTTCGGCAATTCGTTCAAACATGCCGGTTGCAGCCTTCTGGAGCTTCAGATTAAAAGCAACGATGAGCCATACCATGAGCGGCACGACGGTGAATGTAATGAGCGCAAGCTCCCAATTGACCATCATCATGATGCCGAACGCCCCGGCGAAGGTCATCAGCGCTATAAAGACATCCTCAGGTCCGTGATGCGCCACCTCTCCAATATCGAACAAATCGTTCGTCATTCTCGACATGATGTGTCCCGTCTTCGTATTGTCGAAATAACGGAAGGAAAGCCGCTGCACATGAGTGAATGCTTGTCTACGCATATCCGTTTCGATATTGATGCCAAGCTTGTGGCCCCAGTAATTGACAATAAAGTGAAGTCCCGTCGCAGCCGCATACATCGCCAGCAGCGCCGCGCAGGCCCAAGTGATCAAGGACCAATTGCCCGCAGGCAGCAAGGAATCAACGACCCATTGAACGGCAAGCGGGAATGCCAGCTCCAGCAAGGCGGCCATAACCGCACATCCGAAATCAAGCGCAAACAGCTTCTTATGAGGCCTATAATACTGCATAAATCTTCGAATCATCACCTGTACGTGCTCCTTTGTGACAGTGGTCGTGAACATTACCCCTATCATAAGGACCTGTCAGAAGCGGGTCAAGGATAAATACAATCATAACCGTTCTTGCCCATCCAATCTCACCCATCAGCTGCAAACGCCGGTACACTTACCGTTCTCCATCGAGCTCATTCCGGGTCCGTCTGCCGCTCGAAAGCTCCCGGCTGTATTGCAATCGCTTCAGCTCCAGCCGGAACTGCCATTCCATAAGCAGGCTGACCGTCAGCCCTAACGCACCCACGAGCCACATCCATAGCGGATAGGAATCGCCAATCATACGGCGCCATCCTCATTCAGCAGCTCGTCTGCAGCCGTATTCGCCTGCATCGTCAGAAAGAAGCTCGGCTCGAGCTGAAGCCCCCTCCTGCAAATACGTTCATACTCCTGAACCGTCATCTGACTCGTTCCATCCATAATGCGGTAAAATCGCTTCACTTGTATGCCTGACTGCGATGCGACGAACCTAAGTGTAATTCCTCTCGAGAGTATATACTGCCGTATTCGCCGATAATGCTCCATCGCCGCACCCCTTCTCAGTAACTGGGAAAACATACATTTACTATACATCTCGAATATTGAGATGTCAACCGGTAATTTCCTTTTTTATAAGAATATTTTCTCGATATTCAAGAATTATGATAAGATAAATACCACTGGCTGGAATCGGATCGAAGGAGTGAAACAATTCGATGTACATGCTTGGGGATCGGCTGCGTATTGCGCGCGAACGAGCTGGCTTGACACAGCTGGAAGCAGCCAAACGATTACAAATTAACAATAAGACGCTGAGCCGGTACGAGCATGGGGGCAGCGAGCCTAACGTCGAGACACTCACCAGGCTTGCGCAGCTGTACAAGGTCAGTGTCGATTGGCTCGCCGGGCTAAGCACCCCATCGGCAGATGGCAGGATCAGCGAGCTTTACGCCGTTTTTGAGCGGCTGTCTCCGGACGATCAGGAATATATCATTGGACTCGCCAAGCGCTTCAAGCCGCATAAATAAACCGGCTCCCCTGGGGGAGCCGGTTCGTATTTCAAGTCTGGGAGGCATTGATCCATATGGTGGCTGCACTCTTCTATCTACTTGCGATCAATATTGCTGGTTTTGTCGCAATGCATGTCGACAAGCAGGAGGCGCGCCGCGGCTCCGGATCACGAATTCCGGAGAAGCAGCTGATGCGTCTGTGCGCCTTGGGCGGTTCAGCCGGAGTATGGCTTGGGATGCGAGCCTTCCGTCACAAAACCAGGCATGCTTCGTTCGTATACGGCGTGCCGCTTCTGGCTGTATGCAATGCCGTTTGTTTGTATGCGGCATTCCGAATCTTTGGCTAGCACTCAATTACGGGATCTGGATTTGCAGCTCCTGGGATTGAGCGACAGCGATGCCCTTGGAATTCAGCTTCTTCACCTGCAGCGTAAATTCGCTCCTCCTCTGCGCAATCGCCTTCGGCAATTCGACCTGCAGGATGTTCGTTTCCAGCAGGAAAGGGGTCAGCTTCTGCCCGTTAATCCAAATGAACGTTCCGGCGCCGAAAGCGTCTCCGTCCACACTGACCGTCAAACCTCCCCGCCCGTTGACGTCTATGCGTGTTTCCTGGATAGAAAGCTCCGAGAACTCGCGATTGTAGTCTACAGCAGGGAATCGCTCATAGAAGCTGCTGTCGGTATGCTGGACGGCATACTGCTTGCCGAACAGTGCATCATACTGCAGCTGTTTGAACAGCTGCAGCTCCGGCATCAGCTCCTCCGGCGCCTCGGCAAGCAGACGCTGATCCGGACCCGCGTACAAGCTCCTCGACACAACCGGAAGACTGCGGTACAGCTCCGTTGCAAATGCGAATTGAGGCGGCGGATCAAAGCCGATCCGGTTCAGCAAGTAAGCGCCGAGGAACGAGGTGCTGATTACCGGCGCCTCATCTCGGGGCAGCTCGTAATTGGACCAGAGCACATAAGGGACGCTGTACATACTGCGCTGCTCTTCCAGCGACCACTCCGCCGGCTTGTTCGAGCGAATATAGCCGGTTTGGCGAAACACATCGTAATCGTAGCCCAGCATCGGGAGATGATCGCCAAAAAACACAATGACCGTCGGCTCCTCCGATTCCGCATAATGCTCGACCAGGGTGCGCAGGCTTGCATCCGCGTCTGATACGCCATGCGCGAACGTCTCGATAATGGTCCGGGCATCCTCCGTAACAGGCCCTTCCGCGCGAATCCGCGGCTCCCCGTAGCGCTGGTCGAGGTACGGACCGTGATTTTGCATGGTCACCGCATAGACAAACACTGGCTCCTCCGACTGCTCCGTCTGGCGAATGATCGCCCTCGAAACCTCCTCATCAGCGATAAAATGCCCTCTCATCTCCGGATTGACGAAATACTCCTTGCTTTTGAACGAATCAAAGCCAAGGTGTTTGTATACCGCGGAGCGATTCCAGAACCAGCCGTCGTAGGAATGAATGCCGACGCTTTTGTAGCCTTGCTCCTTGAAGTAGCTCGCCAGACTTGGCGTCGGTCTCGTAATAAATTGCTGATACGGATTCGAGCCTGGCGGCAGGAAGGACATGGAATGTCCCGTCAGCACCTCATATTCGACATTGCTGGTTCCTCCCCCATATTGCGGGGACAGCAAGTAACCGGTCGTATGCGCTTCGCTCAGCGAGCGAAAGAACGGCATCGGATCTTCGGAGTATCCGATGTTCGGCAGAGCAGTCGGGTCCCAGAACGCTTCATTCATAACAATGATGACGTTCGGCTTTACTCGTTCTGCTTCGGTGGCGGCATAACCGGACGCCTGAATCCGTTCCAGCAGCTCGCGTATAACGGTTTCGCTGTAGCCGTCCGGCTTCGGCACCGCCAGATGCTTCGTATTGATCAAGAAGGATAGAAGCGCACCGTTGCGCTCGTAGTTATCGGATTGGATCCAATCGTAATGCTGAATCCCCTTATTCTCGGCATATGCAATAAATCGCGGCAGTCCGCTTACCGCCAAAGCAAACAGAAGCATGCTGGCTATGACCGCAGCCGTGCGCAGCAGCGGTTTCCCCGACAAGCCCGGAAGCTTGCGCCCGAGCAGGAACAGCACAGTGCCGGCAGCAACGACGGCAGCCAGCTTCAGGAACGCTCCCGTCCCCGCGACGAGAGGCAGCAGGTCCATCCCCTGCTTCCCGAGCTTGAGATCCCACGGAAACAACGGGTCGCCAATCAGCTTCAGCTTATAGCTGCTGATCAGCGTACCGACGGCGATCACCGTCGCCGTCAATCCGAGACCGGCGCCGACCGATCCGAACAAGAAGGTAAACCCAAGCAGGATGACGAACGTAATCCCTACATTCAATTGAAAAGCTCTGCGATAATCGCGAATCCATTCCGTTACAGCGAACACATTGCCTCCCCGATGGATCCATTCCGCGCCAAGCAGCAGCACGACAGAAGCCACCGCCAGCACGCCGAAAACAAGTACCCCGTCCTTAGCCGAACGCTGTATATTCAAGAACACGTCCCCCCTAACCTTTTGCCCGCTGATGCCGATCACCCCAGTCATCCTACTGTAGAGGAGAAAGCTGAATCCAGCCTGAACGTATCCTTAATATTTTCTTAAAATGGATGGTCATACATGGCAAGAGGAATAATGGAATGTGACGTCAGGAGGAGGGTTATTAATGGGAATGCGTATTTTTGTCGCGGTTCCGCTGCCGGCGGAGGCGAAGGACATAGTCAGGCAAGCGGCGGAGGAGCTGAAGCATTCGGTTCATTTTCAAAAATGGGTTCATCCTGAGGATTATCACATCACACTCAAGTTTCTCGGAGAAACGGATGCTGCGACCATCGAGAGACTTACGGACATATTGCGGCAGGTCGCAAGCGAAGCGGAGGAAATGAAGCTTGAGGCGCGAGGAATCGGCGAATTCGGCCCCCCGAGGAAGCCGAGCATTCTCTGGGTCGGTGTCGGCGGCGATACCGAGCTGCTTCGGAAGCTGCAGCAAAGCGTGGAGCTTGCTGCGAAGGAATGCGGCTTCCCGGCTGAGGATAAACCGTATCGCCCGCATATTACGATTGCTCGTCGTTATGCAGGCGACACGTATTGGAAGCCGGAGGTTGTGCCCAAACTCTCCTGGACGGCACAAGAGCTTGTGCTTTATGAGAGCCGGCTGGGCGCCGTCCCGATGTATCGGGCACTCTCCAGCTTTGCCCTGCAGCCGGAACGAGCACGCAGCTGAACCTGTTTTGCGCATGCAGAACCAGCATTTTCCACAGTTGATCTGCTAAGGATGCCGCTTGTTACGCATCAAATGTTCCATCCAGAATGTTTCGGATCGTCTCAAGCGGCACCTTCGGCTGCCGATCGTAAGTCAGCAGCCCGTTAATTTCCTGTTCCACATCGGTAAGCTGCGTATAGCAAAAGCCTTGAACGACCGGCGAACGCAGCAGCGGCCTGATCACTGCGGTCAGTCGCCGGATGAAATCCTCCTCGCTGTCGGCACCGGAATACCCCCAGCCTTCCCAATCGCTTTTCTTGAAGGAGATGCCCCCGAATTCCGACACCTGAATCGGCTCGCCCCGATATTCGGTTCCGCCTACGTGCATGCGGCGGCGCGCCGGATCGGCGGTCACAGCCTTCTGAGCGGTCGAATACCGCTCCTCCAGCACCGCTTCCCGCCATTCATAATCGTGTATCGTACAAATATCGCTCGTCATATGCTCCCAGCCGTCGTTCGATATGACCGGCCTTGTCGGATCGAGGGATTTGGTCAAATAATACATGGCCAATGCATGATGCTGCTGCGCTTGGTCCGCTGCGATATTCGGCACCCCCCAGCTCTCATTAATCGGCACCCATGCGACGACCGACGGATGATTATAATCGCGTTCTACCGCTTCCTGCCACTCCGAGGTGATCCGTTTGACGTATTTTTCTGAATAATCACAGGCGTTCGCCATCTCTCCCCACACAAGCAGGCCAAGTCTGTCGCACCAATACAGCCAGCGAGGATCCTCGACCTTCTGATGCTTGCGCGCTCCGTTAAAGCCCATCGCTTTCGTAAGCTCCACATCGCGGCGCAGGTGTTCATCCGACGGTGCAGTCAGGATACCTTCCGGGAAATATCCCTGGTCGAGTACAAGCTTCATAAAGAACGGCCGGTTGTTCAAGCAGACCTTGCCATATTCAATCGAGATTTTGCGCATCCCGAAATAGCTCCGCACCCGGTCGATCTCCTGCCCGTCCTCCAGCAGCACAAGCTCGAGATCGTACAAGCAAGGCTTGCGCGGCGACCAAAGCCGCCCCATATCATGGTCATAAAAATCCTGCAAATAGATCGACCTGCGCTCGCGGTCGCGGCGGACCGTAATCGTTTCCTCCGCGACCGCTTCTCCCTCGAACGAAATTAGCGCCCGCAATTCAACCTTTCCGGAGGCTTCGTGAAGCCCTATGAAGAAAGCGTCGATGGCAATTTCCTTACGGTCAATGTCCGGCGTCAGCTTGATCCGCTCGAGCCTTGTGGAATGTACCGCCTCCAGCCACACTGTCTGCCAGATGCCTGTCGTACGTGTATAGAAGATGCTGCGCGATTGTCGTTCCCAGAACTGCTTGCCGCGCGGCATCTCGTAGTCCTTGCCGTGATCCTCCGCCTTCACAACGATCACATTGTCCTGCCCCAGCCTAACTGCAGAGGTGATATCCGCCGCAAAAGGCGTGTGCCCCCCGATATGCTCCGCCACCTTGTGCCCGTTCACCCACACGACAGACGCGTAGTCCACAGCGCCAAAATGCAAAATCAGCTGTTTGCCTGCATAGACCTGCGGCAGCTCCAGCTTCTTGCGATACCAGACGACATCATGAAAGTCGGTTTCGCCGATTCCGCTTAGCTTGCTTTCGAAGCAGAAGGGCACTGTAATGTTCCGCGCAAAGGCTCGCTCTGAGCTATACCAGCACTCCTTGTCGCCGACGCGCGAATCGTCAAACTCGAATTCCCATTCCCCATTCAGATTGAGCCATTGATCACGCACAAATTGCGGTCTCGGGTATTCCGGCCTTGGCTGCATGTCCTTCATCTTGAATCTCTCCTCTATAATAAGTTGTTTTAAAACCATATTTATTGAGGTATTTGGCAAAAAAACACTAGGACTGCACCTCAAATCTCTGTGTCACAACAAGATCCTGCTCATAATTGCCGAAGGAGCGTCCGAACAGGTTGAAGCCGCCGCTGTTCACCGCATCCGCTTTGACGCCGAGCCTGACCGAAAAACCGTTCGTTTCGACCCCAATACGCAGATCGCTCGTCGTCACTTCGGAAACCGGTTGACCGTCCACAAAGGAGCCTTGATCGGTAATCCGCCATCGCTTGAGCAGCCCGTATTGCGTGTTGCCGACTCCCCACCACTCGGGCGTGAGCAAACCTCGCTCGCCCCCGAAATCGCCGGGACTAAGCCACGTGCCGACTTCGACGCCGTTTACCCACAGCGTAATCTCAGACGGACAGTTCAGATGATAGCCGGGGGCTTCCGAGCAAAGCTCAGCTGAAATTTCAAGCGTTGTGAGCCTGCAGTGATAGGGCACTTTGTTGGGGAACCGGTATTCGACGTAGCCCTGCGAAAGCCACAGCAGTCCCGCCTGGAGCTTGCCCGGCTCGTAAAAGCTGCGCGGATCGTCCAGATAGCCGATAATCCCTTGCGGGCTCACCATTCCGCAGGTCGGCCTCGCTTCGATATCGGCAAAGGCACCGATCGGCATCTCGATGACCGCTTCGCGTCCGGCGTCCGGCTCCCTACGTGCCGACAGATCGACGACAAGCCGCTCATACCGCGGGGAGCACAGCTTCTGGGTGCCCCTTGTGCCGGGAACGATCTCCGTCTTGATGAGCCCGGCTTCCTCCAGCTTCTTGATGTTGACCGTAGCGGTCGACGAGGGAAGGTCGAAAATCGCTGCAATTTCATTCACATTGAGCGATTTGGAGCTTTGAATACGCTTGAATATTTCCACCCTCGTCTCATTGGACAATGCCTTCGCGATTTCCAGAAATTCATCAATCGACAAGCTCCATACCTGTGTCATCATAAACCTCACATTTTCCGGTATAATCTTATGTTTTTATGAGGCAATTATAAGGGAGTGTTGCGCTCCCTGTCAATATGACAATATCGCCGCTCAATTAGAACGCCCGATCATAGGGCTTCGGCGTGATCAGCTTCCCCTCGAGCGCCAGCGCCGCCTCATTCGCCCAATACGGGGATCTCAGCATTCCTCTGCCGACGGCGACAAGATCCGCTTGTCTGCTGCTGACGACACGTTCGGCAAGCTGGGGCTCGTCCAGCAGCCCAACGGCGATGACGGGGATGCCAACCGCTTCCCGAATGCGCTGCGCCAGCTCGACCTGATAGCCAGGTTCAACCTTCGGCCCTCCGCCCGGTCGCGCAGGTCCCTCGCCGCCCGACGATACGTGCAGCACATCCACCCCTGCGTCGCGATAGGCGCTGCATAATTGAATCGCTTCCTCGATCCCGTACCCGCCTTCGACATATTCGACGGCTGAAATCCGGAACAGCAGCGGCACCGAATCGGGCAGCGTACGTTTGGCCGCTCGAATAATTTCCACGCCGAACCGCGTTCGATCCTTGCCGTATGGATCATCCCGACGATTCGTGAGGGGCGAATGGAACTGGTGGATTAAATACCCGTGCGCGCCGTGAATCTCTACCGTATCGACGCCTGCCGCAGCTGCACGCCGGAAAGCCGCCTCAAACTTGAGCACCATCGCTTCAACCTCTTCGGTCGATAATTCCCGCGGCGCCTTCGAGGAAGCCGAGAATGGAATGGCCGAAGCCGATACAGGCTGCTCCGCGTCCTGCGCTTTCCTTCCGGCATGGCCGATCTGAATGCCGACCTTCGCCCCATACCGCTGGCAGCTCTTTATCATGCGCTCGAAGGGCGCAATATGATCGTCCGACCATAGACCGAGATCGTAATCGGAAATCCGGCCATCCGGCTCAACGTCGGTCATCTCGATGATGATGAGGCCGGTTCCGCCGACCGCTCGGCTCGTGTAATGCACGTAGTGCCACTCGTTCGGCGCTCCATCCTTGTCCCACACCGAATACTGGCACATCGGCGGCATGACGATGCGGTTGCGAAGCTCAAGACCCTTCACCGCAAAAGGCTGCAATAATACAGACATCCCCTGCTCCTCCTGTCCATTCCATTGATATCAATGTACTGCTGCCCGTGTCCAAACGCAAGTCCGCCAGCCAATTCCGGGATTGACATCGTTTTCTTCGGGTGTATGATGAAGGAGACAACTTCCTATCAGGACGAGGAGTGAAGGACAATGAGATTGGCCGTTCAGCTTTACACGTTGCGTGATACCTTGAAAACCCCGGAGGATGTAGAAACGACCCTGCAGAAGGTACGTAGCATCGGTTATCGCTCCGTTCAAGTTTCCGGCTTAGGACCGATCGATCAGGCGGAACTGAAGCGGCTGACGGATCGGGAAGGACTTGAAATTTGTGCGACTCACATTCCTTACGGCGACTTGACAGACCGAATGGACGAGGTGATCGACAAGCATCTACTCTGGGGCTGCACATACGTCGGACTCGGAAGCTTGCCGCAGGAATACCGCAGCGATGCAGATGGCTACCGCCGATTCGCCGAGCAGATGAACGAAATCGGCAGCAAGCTGAAGGCGGCGGGACTGACGTTTATTTATCACAATCACGATTTTGAGCTGATGAAATTTGACGGAACGACGGGCCTTGACATTTTGATTCGGGAAACGGATCCGGCTGCGGTCGATTTTGAAATTGACGTGTATTGGATTCAAGCGGGCGGCGGCGATCCGGCTGAATGGATCCGCAAGGTCGCGGGTCGCATGAAGGTTGTCCACCTGAAGGATTATGCGGTAGCCAATGCGCGTGAGCCGCGCTTCGCGGAGGTTGGCGAAGGCAATATGAATTTCGGACGTATCCTTGAGGCATGCAAGGAAATCGGGGTTGAATGGGGAGCTGTCGAGCAGGATCAAACGTACGGCAAGGATCCGTTCGAGTGCCTCCGTACAAGCTTTGCCAATCTTCGCGCACTCGGAGTTGAAGCCTAAGAGATCCATAGCGAAAGCCGCCTGCAGGCTGTGAACTGATCCACAGCTTGCGGCGGCTTTCCTTTATGCGCCGATTATAGCGCAGCGAATGTATCGGTGAGCACCGGAACAATCTGCGATTTGCGGGAGACGACGCCCTTAAGCACCGCCTTATTATCCGTCAGCGTTACTTGGTATGCCTTCTCCACTGCGTGAGCGGCGCTGCCCAGAGCAATGCCAACCGAGTCGTTGTTCAAAATATCGGTCACGACAAACAGGAATAAATCGAGGCCTTTCTCCGCAATAATTGCGTTGAGCGCAGCCTCCAGCTCCGCCTGGCGGTTCAGCACGTCGTTCACATCAACCGCGTTTACCTGTGCGATCTCCACCTTGGCGCTGCCCATCTTGAATTCCTTCGCATCAAGCGAGATGAGCTGGGCAATCGTCTTATCGCTCAGGTCGGCGCCTGCCTTCAGCATCTCAAGTCCGTAGCTTTCTGCGTTGACGCCGGCGATGTCCGCGAGCTCGCGAGCGGCATCCACATCCTCTTGCGTACAGGTCGGCGACTTGAAGAGCAGCGAGTCGGAAATAATGGCCGACAGCATAAGCCCGGCAATTTGCTTCGGAATGGCGATGCCGTTCTCCTTGTACAGCTTCTTCAAAATCGTCGCGGTGCAGCCAACCGGCTCCGCCCGATAGTAAAGCGGACCGCTCGTTTCGAAGTTGGCAATCCGGTGATGATCGATAACTTCGACTACGCGGACCTGGTCGATATCGGCTGCGCTCTGCTGGCGTTCGTTATGGTCAACCAGGATGACGGCTTTGGCCTCGTTTGCGACCGTCTCCACCTGGCGCGGCGCTTCCGCACCAAATTGGTTAAGCGCATATTGCGTCTCGCCGTTCACACTGCCGAGGCGTACCGCCTCTACATTCAAGCCAAGCTGCTTCTTTAAGTCGGCATATGCAAGCGCCGAGCAGATCGAATCCGTGTCCGGATTCTTATGTCCGAAAATCAAGATCTTGTCCATGCTCCTACTCCTTACCTGAAATGATTTCACTAGAAAAATATACCGTAAGACAACGATACCAATCAAGATTATATCGCATTTCAAGCGAAATTCCTAGTAGTTGAGTAGGATTAGTTGGGATGCCACGGTTTTCTGTAGAAAAATTGTCCAATTTAGTATACACTGACATAGGATCGCAAAGTCGGCCGGAACGCAAAAAAAACCGCCCCATGACGGGGCGGTTCCTTACATCGCAAGCTTGCGGCGCTTCGCCAGCTCGGCTCTATATTCCAGAATTCGTTCCTTGTACATCTTGGCGGTCTCAAATTCGAACATTTCGGAAGCGTCTCGATACCCAGTCTGGCATTCGGCGATAAATTCCTTCAATTCTGCATTTGACAGCTCTTCGATCGGTTTCACGTCCATCATCCTCCTGCAATGTATGGTGAAATCGTTGAACCCGTAACCGTTATCCATTGTACATACTTGGAAGCCGAATCATGACAGCAATTTCAAGTCTTATCTCAAGAATACTCTGTTTCGCCCAGTTGTCAATGGATTTTCTAATAATTAACTCTTTTTCAGGGAGGCATATGTGTGATGGAACGAAGAGAATGGATGGACCGACTATGCCGTATCACGCAACCGGTGCTTGAAGCGCTGGCTGCCGGGAAGCTTCGTTCGGTCATGCCGGTGGAGTGCGGGGAGCTTGACCGAAGCGACTGCACGCATCTGGAAGCAGCCGGCCGTACGCTCGCCGGAATCGCCCCATGGCTGGAGGGCGGCTCGCGAGAGGGAGAAGAAGGCTTGCTTCGCGACCGATTCGCGGAGCTGGCAAGACTTGCGATCAGAGCGGCAACCGACCCGGAATCACCGGATTATATGAATTTCAGCAAAGGCGGTCAGCCTCTGGTCGACGCCGCCTTCCTTGCGCACGCTATCATTCGTGCGCCGAAAGAGCTGCTCGGCAAGCTTGACGATGCCGTACGCGACAATCTGATCAAAGCGCTGCAGGCGACACGGGTTATCAAGCCTGCGTTCAACAACTGGCTCCTGTTTAGCGCCATGGTTGAGACGGCCCTCTATCACGCCGGCGCCGATTGGGATCGGATGCGGGTCGATTATGCGCTCAAGCAGCACGAACAGTGGTATGCGGGTGACGGCGCCTACAGCGACGGTCCTTCTTTCCACTGGGATTATTACAACAGCTTCGTCATCCAGCCGATGCTGCTGGACGTTCTGGATACGCTGGGCGACCAATATGCGGACTGGAATCGTATGCGCGAGCCGGTGCTCGCCAGGGCGATTCGGTATGCGGATATTCAAGAGCGGTTGATTAGCGCCGACGGCTCCTTCCCGCCTATCGGCCGTTCGCTCGTTTACCGCTGCGGCGCCTTCCAGCATCTGGCCCAGATGGCACTGCGGGAGCAGCTCCCGGAGCACCAGAACCCGGCTCAGGTGAGAGGTGCACTCGAAGCTGTCATTCGAAGAACGATCGATGCACCCGACACGTTCGACGCAAACGGCTGGCTGACGATTGGATTACACGGCAGTCAGCCGGGACTTGGTGAGCCTTACATCTCAACCGGCAGTCTGTATTTGTGCACCACCGCATTTCTGCCGCTTGGCCTGCCCGTGTCATCAGCCTTCTGGAGCAATCCGGATCAGCCTTGGACTCAGCGCAAGCTGTGGGGCGGCGCATCGCAGTCCATTCAGCTCGACAAAGCAATCAGCCAGTAAACTTGAGGAGGAATGTTATCGATGAAACAAGCTAACGCAACGCAAGGTTTATTCCTGCAGGAGCAAGCGATATGGCTTCGTGCCGACAAATATGAAGCCGCAGTGCTTCCGAATATTGGCGCCAATATGGTCGCGTTCCGCGATGTGGAGAGCGGCTGCCGCTTCCTGCGCGAGCCGTCCGAAGCTGACTTCGACTCGTTCAAGGAAAGACCGATCGTACACGGCATACCGGTATTGTTTCCGCCGAACCGCTATGAGGACGGCAAGTTCCCTTGGGACGGCAAGCTCCATCAACTGCCTGTCAATGAAGCGAGAACCGGCAATCATCTGCATGGCTTTATTCACGATATTCCGTGGCAGGTCGACAGCTATGGCGCAGATGCGGGCGTGAGCAGAGTCACGCTTTCGTTATCGGTAGCACAGGGACACTCTGTCTATGAATATTTGCCGTTCACATTCCGAATTACCCTCACCTATACATTAAGTGCCGACGGTCTTCAGAAGCACCTGACAGTGAAGAACGAAGGTCAGCAGGCAATGCCTTGCCTGATCGCCTTCCATACGGCAGTCAATGCGCCGTTCCACCCGGACAGCAAAGCTGCCGACTATCGCTTCAAGCTCACCATCGGCGACCGCTGGGAGATGAACGACCGCATGCTGCCGACCGGCAGCTTTCAGCCGCTGTCCGAATTCGAGCAGCAAATGAAAGCAGGCACCGCCAATCCGTTCTCCGAAGCGATGGACAATCACTACACAGCGGCGCCGCAGAACGGTCGCAACCGGATGGAGCTCGTCGATACGCGGCGTGGCCAAATGCTCGTGTACGACGTCGGTACCTCCTACAAGCAATGGATGATCTGGAACAACAATGCGACGGAAGGGTTTTTCTGTCCCGAACCCCAGGTCAATCTGGTTAACGCCCCCAACATGCCTGCGATCCATGATCAGGAGCATGTCGGGATGGTCCGACTGGAGCCGGGCGAGCTGTGGGAACAATCAGGTCGCCTCTATACCCGCTCCGTCCTATAAGCGAGAATCCGGCTGTGCCGCAGGCTGTCCCGACGGGACAGCCTTTGTTTCTTTCGAGAGCAGCCAGCCCCCCGCCGCCAGCAGCACCAGCACGAGGTAGAACGTCAGCTTCCAGGCCGGAGATTTGGCAAAGCCCTCCGGAAGCAGCGCAAGCTGCGGATGCGACATCGTAAGTACCGCAAGCTTGACGCCCACCCACCCCACAATCAGAAATGCAGCGATTTCAAGCCCCGGCCTCTTTTGCAGCAAGGAGACGAACAGATTCGCAGCGAAGCGCATGATTATGAGCCCAATAAATCCCCCCGCAAAAATAACGAGAAACTGCCCGCCGTCCATCCCGCCAATTTGCGGTAATTTCGTTGTCGGCAGTGTAACCGCCAGCGCAACGGCAGCCAGAATCGAGTCGATGGCGAAGGCGATGTCAGCCAGCTCGACCTTCAGCACCGTCCCCCAGAAGCCGGAAGCTTTCTTGCCAGATACAGTG
>JBEPYM010000010.1:0-48383 GCA_041641375.1 Paenibacillus sp. | reverse complement strand
AGTAGGATGGTAACATTTTGCTACTACCCTTATATGCTTCAAGTCATCATTGGATGAAAGCCGCAAGGTCGAAGGGGATTGTAACCTTCACAACAGAAGAGCCAAACAGCCCGTGAGACTGTCTGGCTCGTTTAGCTGCAATTGCTATACCAAGAAAAACTACATCTATACCGCGGTCGCTCAACCTGAATGGACTTCGATAGAAGTTTTACTTACTCTCCTACTGCACCGGACACTCGCAGCAGCCTGTAAAAATAAGCAGCGTATTGCTGTCCTGTCGAACTTGGCCTGTTGTGCTTTCCGTAAGCGTGGCCGTATTGGTCAGCGGAACGATTTGCTTGCAGCCGGCAGAGACATTGGTCGGGTACATCTTGTACGTGATCGTAACGGGTCCGTTCAGCTGCCACGGTCCTGGATCGCTCACCTCACAAGTGAAGCCTGTCGGGCAGCTTACCTGGTCGGTCAGCACAGCGGTTGCATCCTCGACAACCGATGTCGGAGCCGCCGGAAGCGTGAAATCCGCCTTCGGTGAAGGTCCCTTTTCCTGTCCAAGCGAACCCGAATGGTTCGTAATGGTGACGGTTGCCTGGTTGCGATAAGTGGCTCCCGCTACTGGCGTAAACACAATTTCATACGGGTAGGACTTCGTCTCGCCCGGCTGCAGCTGAACGTCCGGGATGATGGTGAGCGTCGCACCGGACAGGTTCTGGAAAGGACCGCTGCCTTGCTTGTATTGAATTTGATCGACAATCTTAAGTCCTGCCGTCGGGCGCTCGCCACCGTTGAAGACGGTAATCATCCCGCGTACGCCGACCAGCTCTTCAGACGACACAAGCGTGCGGTTCGTGTGTATCGAATAGTCGACGGTAATCGACTGATTCGGCGTAATGACGGGCTGCAGCACACTCGACATTTTGTCAATGCTCCAGTCGTACACCTTCTTGGTTGCCCAGAAGCCTTGCGCGGTTTTGGTCACCTCCAGCGTTGTGCCGGCTTGACCCGGACCCTGAGTGGCGGATACAGCCGATTTCACCTGCTTGTCCGGCTTGCCGACTTTATCCGGCTTGGCTAATGCCGGATTTCCGGCCAGCATGACAACCGTCATCACCGCCGTTAATGCTGTAACAAGTTTCCTTTTCATTCCCATCTCTCCTCCTCATGTATCATGAAAAAACAAAGACCAGCCCGACGCGCTGATCCTTGTTTTCTCTCAGCCCGTCAATCGATCAGCGTACCTTCTCCCAGGAGCCGTCCTGTTTGACGCAAACAGTACCGTACCCTGGCATTTCACATGTATACACGCAATTGGAGATACCCGTCTCGAATGAAATCAATTGATGGGACAATACCTCCGGTTTGCTGTACGCCGGCTTTTGCATAATTTTTTCACCTCCCCGCCACAATCTAGATACATAACGTATCAACAAGCCGATTATATTACAGAGTCCCCCATATGTCTATACCATCCAGTCCTCATTTCATCGAATTCTGAATCCTCACATCCTAAGTAATAACCTTGTAAAATCGACAAATTCAAAAAAATATCGCTTGACAAAGATACAAAATGTATCGTAGAGTAGGTGATGTCCAAGTGATACAAAATGTTTCAAGAAAACACCGGAGGTGTCCTATGGATTTCAAGGAGTACGCAGGCATCGTCAAAAAACGTCTGCTGCTGATCGTATGCTGCATGGTGATCGCTACGGTGACGGCGGCTTTCTTCAGCAGTATGAATTATATTCCGCTCTATCAGGCTTCGACAAAGCTGATTGTCAACAAGACGATGCAGCAGGACCAGTTCGGCAAGGAGCAAATGGATCTTGGCGCAATCAGCATCAACATGACCCTGATCAACACCTACACGGAAATTATGAAATCGCCCGCCATCATGGATAAGGTCGTTCAATGGCACCCCGATCTGGAGCTCTCAGCCGAGCAGTTGACCTCGATGGTGCGGGTTCAGCCCTTGAATGGAACGCAAGTGATGACGCTGACGGCTGTCGATGTTTCATATGAGCGGGCCGCCAAAATTGTCAACGCCGTCACCGAGGTGTTTCAATCCGAAATTCCGAAGATCATGAAGGTGGACAACGTCGCGATCCTGCACATGGCACAGATGAAAGAAAATCCGATCCCCATGAACAAAAAGACGAATCAGACGCTGATCATCAGCTTTGCCGTATCCGCCATGATCTCAATCGGACTCGCGTTCCTGCTCGAATTTTTGGACGATACGCTCAAGAAGGAAGAAGAGATTGCCGGACTTTTCGGTACAACGGTTCTGGCTTCAATTCCCCGCATCCGCGAAACCCACATACAGAGCCATCGGCTAAGCCAGTCCAACCACAAGCAGGAGCATGCTGTGCGAGGCAAGATAACGAACCGGGCAGGTGAAATCGTCAATGCTGCAAACAAATAACCTCCTCTCGTCCATTCCGGAATTATCGGAAGAGCTGCTGACCCTTCGTGTCAACCTGGAATTTGCAGCAACAAGCCGGAATGTAAAGACGATCGCAGTTGCAAGCTGTCTGAGAGGCGAAGGGCGCACAACAATTTCAAGACAGCTGGCCGTGTCGCTAGCGAAGGCGGGCAAGCGGACCGTGCTGGTCCATGCGGATTTGCGCGCGCCGGGTGTCCACGCACAAGGGGGGCGCGGCAATCCTCCGGCTGCGGGACTGAGCGCTTTTCTCGCCAGACAGTGCGCGTGGAACGATATGCTCGAGACAACGCCGATTGACGGTCTGTGGCTCGTTCGCTCCGGTCCGGTTCCTGCGAACGCGCCGGAGCTGCTTGCATCGCCAAGGCTTGACGCACTTCTGGCGGAGCTGAAGCAGTCGTTCCAAGCTGTCGTCATCGATGGACCTCCGCTTGCTTACATTGACGGCAAGCTGCTCGCAGCCAAATGCGATGGTGTCCTGCTGGTTGTCGATTATGGCAAGGTTACGCGGACGGTTGCTGCCAAGGCGAGCGCCGAGCTGAAGCATATGAATGCCCAGATTCTGGGTGCTGTTCTGAATCGAAGCCGAACATAAGGAGGGGGCTCACCTCTCGGGTAATGTCTACTGTACCTGTATCACTGTAGGCACTCGGCCATGCTGTGGGTGATGGAGCCTTAGACATTCATTGTCGAGGGTGTGGCGTGAGGGTGGGTTAGATGCCCGTTCTTTTTTAACATAAAAGTACTACCTGTGGCGTTTTGGGCGGATGGACAGCAAGACGCTGCAGGTAGCATTTTTATTGCAATCGCATCAAGCTAAAAATAATGTGGAGGAATCCCTATGAGAAAAGTAAAAAAAGCGATTATTCCGGCTGCCGGCCTCGGCACACGCTTCCTGCCCGCAACCAAGGCGATGCCGAAGGAGATGCTCCCCATCATTGACAAGCCGACCATTCAATACATTGTGGAGGAAGCGGTCGAATCCGGAATTGAAGACATTATTATCGTGACGGGGAAGGGTAAACGCGCCATCGAGGATCACTTTGACCATGCCTTTGAGCTGGAGACGAACTTGGCGGAGAAGGGCAAGCTGAGGCTGCTTGAGGAGGTGCGCCGACCGTCCAGGGTAGAAATTCATTATATACGTCAGAAGGAGCCGCGTGGATTAGGTCACGCTGTATGGTGCGCGAGGCGTTTTATTGGCAATGAGCCGTTCGCGGTGCTGCTTGGCGACGATATTGTGCAAGCAGAGACGCCATGCCTGAAGCAGCTGATCGGCCAATTCGAGCTTACCGGAGCTTCTGTTATCGGCGTTCAGCCGGTTGCTGACAGCGAGACGCATCGCTACGGCATCATTGATCCGGCTGCGAAAGACGGTCGGTTGTATCAAGTTCGGAATTTTGTAGAGAAGCCGCCTCTGGGCAAGGCGCCGTCCAACCTGGCCATTATGGGTCGTTACGTGCTCACACCTGAGATCATGAACATTCTGGATGCCCAGGAGGTAGGAGCCGGCGGCGAGGTGCAGCTTACGGACGCGATACAGAAGCTGAATCAGATCCAGGATGTGTATGCCTATTACTTCCAGGGAACGCGTTATGATGTCGGGGAGAAACTGGGCTTCATTACAACAACGCTCGATTTTGCCATGCGCAATGAAGAGCTTCGCGGACCGCTTGCAGCGGCGATGGAGAAAATGCTGGGCAAGCAGTCGGTACCGCAGGTGATTGGATAGAGTAAAGGAGATCCGGCGAACGACATGAACAATTACGGGAACGACATTTCTTATTCGGCCGACAGCGTCAAGCTGGGTGCGGCGTCAAGCGTCGGTCGAAGGCGGGGATATGCGGCGGTGAAACGGATGATGGATGTCTCGGGTGCACTCCTGGGCATCCTTCTTTTTTTCCCGATCGGCTTTATCATCGCGGTGCTGCTGAAGCTGGAAAGTCCGGGAGCAAGTATATTTTTTAAGCAAACGCGAATCGGCAAGGACGGCGAGCCATTCCGGATGTATAAATTCAGGTCCATGATTCAAGGGGCTGAGGAGAAGCTGGAAGGCTTGCTTCAGCAGAACGAGATCAAGGGCGCCATGTTCAAAATGAAGGACGATCCGCGGGTGACGAGAGTAGGCCGATGGATTCGTAAGACGAGCCTTGATGAGCTGCCGCAGCTTTGGAACGTGGTGCGGGGCGAGATGAGTCTTGTCGGTCCGAGACCGAGCTTGCCGCGTGAGGTGGCGCAATATGCAAGGAGAGACCGGCTGCGCTTGACGGCGACCCCGGGCTGCACCGGCTTGTGGCAGGTGAGCGGTCGCAACGGAATGAGCTTCGAGCAGATGGTTGAACTTGATTTGTATTACATCGAGCACAGCAGCATCTGGTTTGATTTGAAATTGATTCTAAAAACCTTTCGCGTCATCTTGTTTCCGAATGACGCTTATTAAAGGAAGACAGGAGAATCTGACGGTGATGAATATTGCGGTTATCGGTACGGGCTATGTTGGGTTGACAACGGGAATAACGCTTGCTTACTTGGGACACCGCGTGACCGGAGTCGATCTGAACGTGCATAAAATCAGCTTGCTGTCCGCAGGAAGCTTGCCGATCTATGAGCCGGGACTGGATGAGCTGATGAAAGCCGCCGGCGGCAGGCTGCAGTTTACAAGCTCCTATGAGCAGGCGATCGCGGATGCGGATATCGTATTCATTGCCGTCGGTACGCCGGAGCATGCGGATGGCTCGCCTAACCTCGACTATCTACATGCATGTGTCAGCGAACTGATTCCGCACCTTTCGAACAAGCGCTCCCCGACTCTCATCGTAAACAAAAGCACGGTGCCGGTCGGCACGGCTGATCGAATGGCCGCCCGTTTCTCAGAAGCGGGCTTGTGCGGACTCGCGATCGTCGCCTCCAACCCCGAGTTTCTTCGGCAAGGAAGCGCTGTGCGGGATACGCTTTATCCCGAGCGAATTGTCATTGGCGGCGGGAGCTTCGCGGCTTGCCTGCTTGCAGAGCTGTACGCGCCGATCCTTGAGCAGCAGTTCGAGCCCCCAAGCTCCGCTCCGCGTACCGCGCAGCTGCAGCCCCCTGCCTTCATCGCTGTCGACCGTAAGAGCGCTGAGCTGGCCAAATATGCGGCGAACGCGTTCCTTGCGATGAAGATCAGCTATATGAACGAGATTGCGAATTTGTGCGATCGAGTTGGTGCAGACGTAGAAGAGGTTGCCCGGGTCATAGGCTCGGACGCAAGAATCGGTCCTGCTTTCCTGAGGCCCGGGATCGGCTACGGCGGCAGCTGCTTTCCGAAGGATACGAATGCGCTGCACCACATTGCAGCCGCCGAAGGCTGCGAGCTGAAGCTGCTGTCCGCCGTAATCGAGGTCAATAACAGGCAACGGCAGCGTATTGTCGAGAAGGCGAAGCAGAAGCTTGGCAGCCTGCAGGGACGCAAGCTTGCCATACTGGGACTTACCTTCAAGCCGGGAACCGATGATCTTCGCAATGCGCCCAGCATACCGATTATCCATGAGCTGGCTGCGGAAGGCGCTCGGGTATATGTACACGACCCGGTGTCGCTCGGAGCGGCCGTCAGCCTGCTGCCAGATTCCGTTCGACCCGTCGTTCAACTGGAGGATGCGCTGCGGGATGCCGAGGCGCTGCTGCTGCTGACGGAATGGCCGATGTACCTTGGCCTGGACGCTGAATATTTGCGAACCGTCATGAAACGACCGCTACTTATTGACGGGCGCAATGCATGGGGCAAGCAAAAGCGGATGGAGCTCGAGTATTGCGGAATCGGAATACCGGCGTCACCCGCTTCATCCGCTATACAGCCGCCTGCCGCATTGCGGAGCGTGCGGTAATTGAGAACGGAGGCGATTCATGAATGAGAAGGAAACGAAGACGGACACACCGGCGCACGCTGGCGCTTCGACGCGAGGCGAGAAGGCTTAGCGCGATTGCCGCATGTGTCGCTCTGCTGTCCGGCTGCCAGCAGAGCGACCGGGTGCTCGGACTCGGCACCGGAGCATCGTCCGCGCAGGAACAGCGGATGAGTCAGGAAAAGCCGGTGAACGCGGTACCGATTGTCAAACGGAAGATTGGGGATACGCCAGAGGTAACAGCGGACGTCATGTCTGCGGTGCGGACGGAATTGACGGTCAAGGCGGGCGGTAAGGTGGAACGTATTCACAAGAAGCGTGGCGACCCGGTTCAGAAGGGCGAGCTGCTGGTGACGCTGTCCAATCCGGATCTGCTGCTGCAGCGGGAGCGCGCGTTGCTTGCAGTGCGCAGTGCCGAGGACGCAATGCTGCAAGCGAGGCGAACGCATAACGAGTCCAGAACGGCAACAGCCCATTCTCTGCTGAAGATGGAGGCGGAGCTCGATCGACTGACGCGGCTCTATAACCGCGCTCGAAATAACTACGACGTCGGCTTGGCCACGAAAGCGCAGGTTGAACAAGCGAGGAGCGAGCTGCAAGCGCAGAAGCTGGATTACGAGCTGCTGAAGCAGCAGCATGACGCCTCGGGCGCAAGTGTCTCGTTCATCGCGCTGGAGGTGCAGCTGCGCAATGCCCAGCTCTCCCTGCAGCAGGCGGAACAGGCGCTGGAGGGACTGGAAATTCGCGCGGCGATTAGCGGCGTGCTGTCCGAACTGGATTTGACCGAGGGGCTGCTCCTCGGTCCAGGGGCGAAGGCCGGACAAATCATGTATCTGGAGAAGCTGAAGCTGAAGGCGGCGCTTCAGGAGGAATCCGCTAAATATGTGGTTGGCAAGGAAGAGCTTGATTACTATGTGAGCGGTTCGAATGTAAAGCATACGGGGCGAGTCACTTATGTCGCGCCTTTCGTCAGCGCGGAAGCGAAGGGTGTAGAGCTGAACGTCGAGGTGGATAACCGCGACGGACATCTGAAGCCTGGGATGAAGGTGCGGCTGCAGCTTGCGAGGGAAGAGGAGCAGCTGGTGCTAACCGTGCCGACCTTCAGCGTTGTGCGCGAGGGAGACCAGACGTACGTATTTGTAGTCAGCAACGGTTTGGCGGAGAAGCGCAAGGTCGTTCTGGGGCGACTGAGCGAGCCGAACCAGGAAATCGTCTCCGGCGTAAAGGAGAACGAAACCGTGATTGTAACCGGCCATGCGCAGCTGCGGGATCAGGATAAGGTGCGGCTTGCCGCTGCGGACGGAAAGAAACAGGAGGTAGCTCGTTAATATGAGATGGAATCGAACCCTTGCGGTTTCAGCCGTTGCGATTTCGCTTCTGCTGTCGTCCCAGCCGCTGTATGCGGTCATGGGCGATGGCGTCGGTTATATCCGAAGCGCGTCGGAATATGCGTTGACGGAATCGGTGATGGCGGAGGTAAAAAGTGTCGTACAGGAGCGCACGCCTGACGGAACAAGGCTGGGGGCGGTTGTGAGGCTGGCGAATGTCGGCAAGCGTCTTGTCGGCGTGCCCGATTACGAGGTGCGGCTTCATGCAGCGGATGGGGTTGAATATACTCTGCCGGCTAGTGCAGCGAATCCGGGCTCGATTCAGCCGAAGGAAACCGTGGAGCTTCATTATATGCTTATGGTCGATACGGCAGCCAGCTTGACCCTTATGGAACTGTCCTGGGTGGACGCCGATCTGGATGTCTATCCGAAACGCGAGGCGGTAAAGCTCACCGTTCCGATTACGGGCAAAGTATGGCGCGGTTTGACCGACTCCCTTTCTACATGGAGAACGGTGCCGTGGGGGGAGTCGTTCGAGATACCGGAGCTTGCTGGCGGAATCCACTTTACTCCGCTTGGCAGTCATCGTCAGATATCGGCGAATGGATTTGTAACTGTGCTTGCGCTTCATGCTCACAATCGAAGCGATCGGGAGGTGTCGGTGCCCGAGCTGCTGCTTGATGCGAAGCAAAACCAGAAGGTGTTCAAGGGGCGGCGCATCGGTAAAGGAATGATCGTATTGGCGCCTGGGAGCTCGGCCAAGCTGTATTTTGCGATTCCCCATGAAGCGGATAAGGAGCTGGATCGGATCGCGGTGCTCACCGAAGCAAGCTTTAGCGCGCCGAACCGCAAGCCGATTGAGTATACGCTCGGCTGGCTGGAGCTGCTAGCTCCGAAGGATCGGGCGGATGTATCTTCCGCTTATCCGCTCTACAAGCTGCGTGAGCCCATACGGCTCGGCGAGGTCGACAGGCTAGTGCCGCCTGTCGTCGAGCTTTCGGTCATGGAACTTAAAGCGTTCGATAACCCGGGGAAGAGCTATCAAGCGGTGAAAGCCGCCTTCAAGCTGTTTAATAAGGGCGATCAGCCGCTGCCTGTGTCCGCTTTCCGGGCGGAGCTGGTCAGCCGCGACGGGCGCAGCTATTCCGGCAGTCGGATCGGGGCGCAGGGGGAAACGCTGCTGCCTCAATTCGGTTATACCCTCTCTTATACGTTCGTCGTTCCAGCCGAAGAAAATGTGCAGCAGCTCGGCTTGCGGCTCTTGGACGTACAATCGGCGGAGCCCTACAGCTTCCCGGCCGTCAGGCTGCGCTCCGAGGTGGAGAGTGGCGGCACCGACGGACCGTTCCAGCTGTATCCGTATCGAATCGCGATACGAAGCTGGTTGCTGCAAACGACGATGAATTCATCGACCTTCTCCGTTCAGTTCAGAGCGAAGCTGAATATCGAGGTGGAGCAGGAGGATAAGGTTCTGACCGATCAGGGCTTGTCCAAGCTGAAGCTGGAGCTTGTGGACGGTACGGGCAGAGTCGTTGGAATTCAACGTCTTTCCTTGTCGGGCGACGATCGCATAACGGATGGAGAACTCCAGGTCAAGCTTGGGGAGAGTGACTCGTTCGGGGGCGGATACCGGCTGCATGTATATGAGAGCCTCGATACGCCGTTCGGAGAAGCGGTGAGATTGATTCAGACGCTGCAGTAAACGTAAGCGCAGGAGGGAGAGTTCGTATGCGGATTCTGGCAGTAAGCCACCCATGCGTAACCGATGTGAACCAGCAATTCTATGCAGAGCTGGAGGCCCGAGGGGCGCAGGTGCATTTGATCGTACCGTCCAACTTCCGGACGGAATACGCCATAGAGCCTGTCAAGGTAAACCGCTGGCCCTCGTTCTCGGGCCAGCTGGAGCAGCGCAAGGTGGCGCTCGGCGGCAGCATTCCGCTTCATTTTTACCGGTCGGATTTACGATCATCCTTGCTCCGGTTCGCTCCCGACGTGCTGT
Source organism: Paenibacillus sp. (assembly GCA_041641375.1). Lineage (GTDB taxonomy): Bacteria > Bacillota > Bacilli > Paenibacillales > YIM-B00363 > Paenibacillus_AK. The sequence continues at coordinate 38,741 of JBEPYM010000010.1, read as the reverse complement.
TTGTGGAGGAGGAGCCGTATTCGGCAAGCGCCTGGCAAGCCTTCTATGCTTCGCGAGGGATGAAGCTGAAGCGGGTCGTCTATTCCGCGCAAAATATCGTCAAGCAGTATCCGCAGCCGTTCCGTACGATGGAGCAATATGTGCTCGCTCGAACCGATCTCGCTGCGGTTGTCAGCCGCGAGGTGGGGAATGCGCTGGCAGCGAAAGGCTATGGCGGCAAGCTGATGCCGTTCCCGCTGGGGGCCGATACGGTGCAATTCAAGCCGGACCCCGTCACCGGGTCGCGCCTTCGCCGCGAGCAAGGCATTGGCAGCCATGAATTCGTAATCGGCTATGTCGGGCGCTTTGTCATCGAGAAGGGAATCATGATGCTGATCGACGCGTTGCCTGCGCTCGAAGCGAACGGGTTCAAGCTGGTGATGGTAGGCGGGGGGCCATTGCTTGAGCAGCTGTGCAAGGCGCAAGCGCAATTCCCCGAGACTCTGCGAGTCGTTAGCGGGGTGCTGCACAACGAGGTGCAGCATTGGATGAATGCGTTCGACCTGCTTGCGCTGCCTTCCCTTACGATGCCGAATTGGAAGGAGCAGTTCGGCCGCGTCCTGATTGAATCGATGGCGTGCGGCATTCCGGTGCTCGGCAGCGACAGCGGAGAAATTCCGGTGCTGATCGGACAGACGGGGGGCGGATGGATATTCCCGGAAGGCGATGTCAGGGAGTTTACAGCCGCAGTATCTCGAATTCATGCAGAAGCTGAGGAGCGCAGGGCGCGTGCCGAGAACGGGTACGCCTACGTGCAGGAGAATTTCAGCAAAGGCGCGCTCGCCGACTCCTTCCTGCGTCATCTTCACTGGATCGACGAGCCGGGGAGGGCAGCGCGATGAGCGGCGGCAGACGGACCATTGTCGTCGTCGCACACGACGTAGGCGGCGGCGGGGGAATGGAGACGCATCTGGAGCAAAAAATCAGTCGCATGAAGCGCGATTATGACGTTATCGTCGTGGCGGCATCCTTGCGGCTTGCGGACCGAACCGGCATTCGCTTCGTGCGAATTCCAGTGATTGCAAGGCCGGCGCCGGTCAAAATCGTCCTGTTCTCCATCCTCGCCAGTCTTAGACTGTTGACCATCCGGCGCGATCTGCTCCATACGACGGGAGCGATCGTCTGGAATCGCGCCGACCTCTCCACAGTCCACTATTGTGAGGCGGGCTATTTGAAGGAAACGGGCGGCGTCAGGTCGAGCCGTAACGAATCGCGGCTCAGACGGTGGAACAATGCCGTTGCCTCCAGACTCAGCCGTTGGATGGAGAAGCGGATATACCGGCCCGAACGGACGCGGGAGCTGGTCGCGGTGTCGAGCCGGGTGAAGCAGGAGCTGCTGGACCACTTCCCGTATGACGAAGAGCAGATCCATGTTGTGCCGAACGGAGTCGACTCGATGCGCTTCCATCCGTACACCTCGGAGCGCAGGCAGCAGCTCCGGAAGCAGGAAGGGCTGCCGGAGAAGGGTGCGCTGCTGCTGTTTGTGGGCGGCAATTGGCCGGTCAAAGGGCTGGAGCTGGCGCTGCAGGCGTTCGTGCTGACGGCGGATGAGCTTCCGGATACACAGCTTGTCATTGTGGGCAAAGGGGACAGCACCCTTTATGCCCAGATGGTGCCCGAACGTCTGAGCAGCCGAATTCACTTCGTTGGCAAGCGGAGCAACCCGGAGGAATGGTATGGCGTGAGCGATCTGTTCGTGTTTCCGTCCAGCTATGAGACGTTCTCGCTTGCTGTTCACGAAGCAGCGGCGGCAGCTCTTGCAATTGTGACAACAAGGGTAGGCGGCGTTGAGGATTTGATCGAAGACGGCGTGAACGGCTTTCTGTGCGAGCGTAGCGCGGAGCCGTTCGCGGCAGCGATACGAGCCGCATTGCTGCACGGCTCGGCCGCCGGCTTCGGCGAGCGGGCAAGAAGCAAGGTGATGCGTCTCACCTGGGACCATTCCTATGGGGAGCTGCAAAGGCTGTATCACCAACTGCTACATGAAGACAAATCAATGACGGAAAGCAGGGACCTGTTGTTTGAACGCGCTAATTCTCAAGGTTAGAGGCCAGCCTGCCGGTATGTGGCGCCAGCTGCTGATCGCGGCGCTGTTTGTGCTGGGAGGACTTGCGATCGGCAAGCTGTCGGCAAGTCCCGGCATGATCCGCCCACTCTTTTTTCTTTCCTTCGTGATCGCCTTGCTTGCCATGAACATGAAGCAGCCCCGTCTGGTGCTCTATGCTCTGCTTCTGTATTTGCCCTTTATGACGTTCTTTCGCCGACTGCTCATACCGGCGGCCGGCTGGAGCTCCTTCGACCCGCTCGTGCTGCTTGCTCCGTTTACCATTCTCCTGATGGGAGCGGGCTGGGCGTATCGGGTATACATTGGCAAGACGATATCGCTCGATGACGATACACGGCTGTTCCGGCTCGTACGCTGGCTGCTGCTCATCCACCTGATTCAGGTATTTAATCCGATTCAGGGCGGAATATTGGCGGGCTTGGGCGGAATCATTTTTTATGTGGTGCCGCTTTTCTGGATGATCCTCGTGCGAAAACATATGGATGAGAAGTGGATGAGCATCGTGTTCGGCACTGTGTTTGTCATTGGAATCGGCTGTGCGCTCTACGGCTTGAAGCAGACGCTGTATGGCTTTTTTGATTTCGAAATGCAGTGGGTGCACATCGCCGGCTACGCGGCGCTGATCGTAGGCAAGAGCTCGCGATCGTTCTCGTTCCTGACAAGTGCGGCCGAATATGCGCAGTACATGATCATAGCGATTGTGATTGCTTGGTCGTATGTGCTGCGTGGACGTATGTGGCTAAAGCTGATGGGTTTGGCGGCTATTCCACTGCTGTTCTATGCGCTGTTTATGATCGGCAGCCGTGGTCCGGTAGTATTGACGGCGGTTGCGGTGACGGTTGTCTCAATTCTCAGCGTGAGAAGTGCGTGGAAGAGGCTCGTCATTACGGCTGTTGCTGTAGCCGCGATTGCGGGCGCGTATTCCGCGATCGGCAAGCTGAATCCGGAATCTAGCGCACTGATTGCGCATCAGGTGAACGGGCTTACCAATCCGTTGGATGAAGAGCATTCAACGCTGCAGCTTCATTTCGACATGATGATTCACGGATTTATCGACGGCATCAAGTTTCCGATCGGCAGAGGGCTCGGCAGCACGACGCTGGCAGGCGCCAAGCTGGGCGGATCGGGCGAGAGCTCGGAGGTGGATGCGGCGAACATATTTATATCGGATGGTGTCATCGGGGGAGTCATCTATTTGTTGATTATTTTCCAAGTGATGCGGCTGGCTTTCCAAATGGATCGTTCGAACGTATTTTCACTAGCGATTCTCGGCATCCTGATCGCGACGGCTGGATCGTGGTCGATTGGCGGAAACTATTCCACCTGCACGATCATTTGGGTGTGCATCGGATTTCTTGATCGAATGATGAGAAAGCACCCGGCGAATACATGGACCAAGGAGAGTCGGTTATGACGAGGCCTATCAGGCTGCTGATCATGAATCATGTTGCGGAACGGGGCGGTGCGGAACGGGTGCTGGAGGATATACTGGCGCATCTCGACCGCAGCCGGTATGAGCCGTATGTACTGTTCTTTGAGCAAGGAACAATGGTGGGGCAAATGAGGCAAAGAGGGTTGGTCACCGAAGTGATTGAGACAGGCAGGCTGCGGGATTTCGCCGCGTATGGGAAGGCGATTTCCGCGATCAGGCGTTTGATTCGTTCGCATGGGATCGATGCGGCCGTCAGCTGGATGCCCAAGGCGCATCTATATGGGGGGATCGCCGCGAGGCTGGAGCGAAAGCCGGCCATCTGGTGGCAGCATGGAATCCCGGAGAAGCATTGGCTCGACAGGCTCGTATCGAAGCTGCCTGCGGACGGCATCCTGTGCCCGTCCAACCCTTCGCTTCGCGCGCAGCAGCGTTTGACGAGACGCAAGCGGGTGCTGCTGAATCATCTAGGTGTGAACCTGGATGAATTTCAGCCAAGCCGGGAGCAGGGCAACTTGTTTCGGGAAGCGCACGGCATTCCGCAGGATGCGCTTGTGTTTACTTATATGGGCAGGCTGCAGCGCTGGAAGCGGCCGGATCTGGTCATTCGCGCGTTTAACCGCGTCAGCGCCGGCCGAAATACGCGGCTGCTGATTCTAGGCGGGGCGCTGTATGGACTGGAACAGGATTATGAGCTGGAGCTGCGCCGGTTGGCGGAACAATGCGACGACCCATCGCGGATTGTCTTCCTCGGTCATCAGCATCAGGTGGCGCCGATCCTGGCAGCCACCGATGTCGTTGTGCACGCTTCAACGATGGAGCCCTTCGGGCTGGTGGTCGTCGAGTCGATGGCGTTCGGCTTGACGGTTGTCGCCGTTAATCGCGGCGGACCCGGCGATGTGATTACGCACGGGGTAGATGGATTTTTGTACGACGGCACGGAGCGGGAGCTTGTCCCCCTTATGCGCAGCCTGCTGGACGGCGAATTTAAGCTTGCGCGTATTGGCGAAGCGGCGCGGGAAACAGTCGCCGTCCGATTCACGGCTCAGCGGATGACCGAGCAATTCGAACGCAATTTGCAGACCCTGCTGCCATCGGCGACGCTGCCGCTGACGCGATGAGACGCCTGTTTCTGTCTGGCTTGGTCGTTAATGTGCTCGTCATGGCTATCAATCTGGCTACGGGCATTCTCAGCGCGCGTTATCTTGGACCGGAGGGCAGAGGTGTGCTTGCAATTGTCGTTCGGTGGAGCGGATTATTTTCGATGCTGTTTACAATCGGACTCCCCGGTGCAGTCATCTATCTGGGCAAGCAATTTCCGGAGCGGCAGCGGGAGCTGTTCGGCTCCTATTTGCTGCTTGGCACATCGGTCGGACTGCTGGGCGCAGCGCTCGGCATCTTTCTTGTGCCTCAGCTGCTGTCGAGCCAGCCGGCGTGGGTTGTGCTTCTGGCGCAGGCGGCGATGATCGGAGTGCCGTTCGGCGTAATGGCCGACGGCTTCGTAGGAACGCTGCAAACAAGGAATGAATTTCGCAAGGTTATGCTGGTCCGGCTCTACAGCCCGCTCGGTACGATGGCGATTATTTTGGTGCTGCTCGGAATCGGCTCGTTCTCGGTATCGGTGTTTATTGCGGCAAGTCTGGTTTGGGCGGCGGTCGGCTTTTTTATCCCGGCATACTGGGTGCTGAGGCAGCTCGTTCCGTCGTTCAAGAATGCCTTGTCGACGATGAAGGAGCTGCTGGCGAAGGGGCTGCAAATGTATGCGGGGTCACTCGTCTCGACATTCGGCGTCCATCTGGATCAGCTGGTGATGTCCTTCTTCCTGACGACCTACACGCTCGGATTGTACGCGGTATCAGCGAGTATCGGCTCTATCATTCCCTCGGTCATTGTTGGCGCAATCGGCATCTATTTGTTTCCGAAGCTGATGGATATGCCGAAGGAAACCCGCGTGACGCAGGTCGCTTCCACACACAGCAGCCTGTTCTACGGAACGGCGCTGCTGTCGGGGATCGGGATCGTGCTGCTGCCTGCTGCACTTCCGCTCGTATACGGAGCGGAATACGGGGCGGCTGTTCTGATGGGACAGCTGATGCTTGCCGCTGCGCCGCTTCAGGTCGCATATGTCGTGCTGACAAACTTTATTTCGACCGAGGGGAAATTTCTATATGCAACGTATTCTGAAGCGACCGGACTGGCGGCGGGAGTCGTCGTCATGCTCCTGCTGATGCCGTCGCTTGGAGGGATCAGCGCGGCGATCGGCGTCGTGGTGACGACGGCGGTCAAGTGGGTGTTCCTCGCGTTGCGGTGTGCCAGGCTGGGACTACGGCTGCACCTGCTGTTTATGCCAAATCCGGAAATTCCGGAGCTGCTGCGACGAGGGCTGCAGCAGAGACTTGTGCGCGGAAAGCTGCGCAAGTCTGGCGCGGACGGATAGAGATGGAAGGAAGGGCTGGAGGAGTGAAACAAATGAGCACGCTGCTGATCATCACGAAATATGCGCCTCCCGTCGAGAACGGGCTGTCGCATCATACGAGGCTGCTGGCGCAGCTCATGTCCCGATACGGGCACATTCATATTGTAAGCGAGAGTAAAGGTGAAATTTGGCACGATTGTGGTGATCGGGTTTTCGTGCATTCGTATTCCAGGGGAGCGTCTCGCCGCGATCGATTCAATCATCGGGAGGCGCGAACCGACTGCGCTGACGTCGGGTTGTTCCGAACGGTGCTGCGGGTTGTTCGCAACATACGGCCGGATGCGGTACTGCTGCAGTATGAGCCGCATATGTGGGGCAGGGCGGGCATCGCGCCTGCGGCGGCATTGCTGCCGCTGCTGCTCCGCATGCTCTTCCGCGTGCCTGTCGTCGTGTTCCTCCATGAGCTGTTCATTGATATGGATGTTAGTCCGAAGCGGCTTGCGGCCGCTCTTTTGCAGCGCCTGCAGCTTGGGCTGATCGGAGCTGCCAGCAGCGCGCTGATCGTGACGAACGCGAGAAGGGAGCGTATGCTGGGCGGCCTGTGGAGACAGAAGCTTGCACGCATACCGGCGGGCCATGTAAGCGGTCGTAAGCCGTTGAGACATAGGAGGCGGGCGTTCCCTTTCCGCTATATTACCTGGTTCGGGACGCTGTCGGCCGATCAGCGGCTGCAGCAGCTGCTGGACGCGTTCGAGCTGCTGAGCGATCGATTGCCGGATTTGCGTCTGGTACTCGTCGGCGCATTCCAGCCGGAGGAACCGGCGATGGCAGCTCTGCTCAAGGAGGCGGAACAGCGTCGCTTACGCGAGCGGATCGTTGCGCAAGGGTTTATGCCCGACGATGAGCTGAGCGACGTACTGTCGGGCAGCGAGGCGAATCTGTTCCTTGCGGCGTCCGGACCTTCCGGCCGTAGAGGCGTTGTCGCCGCTTATGCCGGAAGCGGCGTACCGATCATTGCGATCGATGGTCACGAGACCGATCCGGAATTTAAAGACGGCGAGAATGTGCTGCTTGTGCAAGACGGCAATGTGCGGCAGCTGGCCGCTTCGGTGGAGCGGCTGCTGCAGGAATCGGCGCTTGGCGTGAGGCTTGCAGCCGGAGCAGCGGAGCTGTACAGGCAGCGTTATTCGGACGAATCGGTTGCAGCGATGCTACGCCATGTATTAACCCGGCATACAACCGGTTGGAAGGGAGATGCACAATGCGAGTACTGCAGCTCGTAGAATCATACTCCGCTGCGGGCGGAATGGAACGGTTTGTGTACAACTTCACGCGAAAGCTGGAGGAGCGGGGAATGGAAACCGTGCTGGCAGGCTTCTCGTTCGAAGCGACGGACAGCTGGGGCTCAGCTGCGCTGGAGACGGTTACGTTGGGCAACGAGCCGGAGTCTTGGATGGCGATGGCGGCTGCCTTCCAGCCCGACGCCGTTATATGGCATATTCAGGGTCCGCGAAGCGCAGCAGTTGTGGAGCGGCTGGCAAAGCGCTATCTGGTAACGGCAACGGTGCACGGCGTCATGTGTCCGTCTCATTCGCGGCTGTTCCGCGACCGTGATGAAATTTGCACGCGAGCTTCGGGTGCGGGCTGCTACCCGAGATGGTATTTGCGCAAGTGTGGCACCTCGGCATCGCCCTATGCCGCCCACGAGGCAATTCGAACGCACCGCGTCGTGATGGACGCGCTGCAGGCGTGCCACCGCGTCTATGCTGTCAGCAAGGCGATCGAACGCTTTCTGATTATCGAAGGGGTCGCCCAATCACGCATAGCGGTATTTGATAATACGCTCGGTTCGATAGGGAATTTGCCGAAGGTGGAGCTGCCTGCTCCGAGAGTGGAGCGGCTGAAGCTTCTGTGTGTCGGCAGACTGGTCTATGCCAAAGGGGTTCAATACGTCATACGTGCCGTCGGTTTGCTGAAGCAATGGGGAATGGAAGCCCAGTGCTCGATTGTAGGTGACGGCTGGTATGAGGAGAAGCTCATGGAGCTTGCGGATTCGCTCGGTATTTCGGACCGCATTCATTTTGTCGGGAAAGTGCCGGGCAGTGAGATGGATCGTTGGTATGCGGACTGTGATGTGTCGATTGTCCCTTCGATATGGCCGGATCCTTCCCCGCTTGTCGTACCGGAGGCAAGGCTTGCGGGCAAGCCTGTTGTCGTGTTCGAAGCAGGGGGGCTTCCTGAATGGTCCGGGTATATGGACGGGGTGTTCGTAGCGGAGCATGCCAATGCCGAAAGCTTGGCGGAGACGATCCTGTCGGTGTTCAGCCCCGACGCGGAATGGCGGGGCGGCCGAAGGTATGCGGAGCAGCGTGCGGATGTAATCGCGGATTTGGCGGCACTGGCAGCAGCTGCGGAAGCGATCGGATGAGTCCGAACGACGAGGAGGAAGCGGAGTGAGCGGTATGGTTGCGCTGGGGTGTGCCAGCGGATTCGGCCAAGGCGGACTTGGCAAGCATCTGGAGTTTGTTTATCGGTCAGCCTCCTTGTCCGGCCGACAGGCGGAAGTGTACTGCAGGCCAACCGTAGTCCGGGACGGCTTTCATGGCGTGGCTCCGCCGGGCTGGGAGCGCTTCGTCCCGTATAGTCCGGTACGATGGCTTCCCGCCTTGCACGTGTACGAGAGCGGAAACCAATTCGACCGAATGGTGGAACGCAGGCTGGAGGAACGGCGGCGAGTCGTCTATCATTCGTTCCCGGGGTATGCCGAGCATACGTTCCGCAAGGTGCTGCGAGCCGGGGGAGCGGCGGTGCTGGAGGCAGCCTCGACCCATGTTTGTGAGCTTGTGGAAAGCACCTCGCAGGAGCACCGCGCCTTCCGGATGGGCGGTTCGCCGTTCTCGGCAAGCTGGGTGCGCAAGGTGCTTCGGGAATACGAGCTCGCGGATCTGATCGCGGTATCGTCCCGGCATCAGCGTGATACATTCCTGCAGGCAGGCATACCTGCGCGCAAGCTGCTGCTGGCGCCGCTTGGCGTTGATACGCGCCGCTATGCGCCGGCAGCCGGTCAGGCAAGCACGAGACCGAGAGCGCAGGGCGAGCCGTTCCGGATCGTGCAGATCGGGCAGGTATCGCTGCTGAAGGGCTTTCCGTATGTGCTCGAAGCGGCTCGGAGCTTGGGCGACCCCAATCTCGAAATCACGCTGTTCGGCGGTGTCGGCTGGAGAGCGATCCGCAAGCTGATCGAGCATTATCGGACAGAGGGGCTGCAAATTCGACTTGCCTCCGGCGATCCGCTTCCGGCTCTCCGCGAGGCGCATCTTTGTGTGCATGCGTCGGTTACCGACGGCTTCGGGTTAGCGCCGCTCGAAGCGATGTCGGCGGGAGTGCCGGTCATTGTCTCGACGGGGACGGGGATGAAGGACGCTGTGAGAGACGGCGTAAGCGGCTATGTCGTACCCAGGCGGGACAGCAGCTGCCTCGCGGAGCGGATTCGTGCGCTGATGCTGGACGAAACATTCCGCTTGCGAATGGGGATGGAAGCTCGAAACGATGCGCTCGCCTACGATGAGGAGGAGCGGGCGAGAAGTTATGGGGAGCTGATGACGCCGCTGTGGAATTCGGTGAGCTGAAGGACGGAAAGGAAGCGAGAAGGATGAGGATACATTGGGTCGACCAGGCCAAGGGTATCGGCATATTGCTGGTCGTACTGGCGCATACGGATCTGGACTACGGCTGGGTGGGTAAGTACATCAATTCCTTCCATATGCCGCTTTTTTTTCTGCTGTCGGGTTTTCTGTTTCAGCCGGATAAGGTTGAGAGCTTCCGGGCGTATGCCAGGAAACGCTCGATTGCGCTGCTGGTCCCCTACTTCGCATTCGCATTGCTTTCCGTGCTGTATTTCCTGCTGCGCTCCACATATGGCAACCCCGAATATTACAAGGATCTTGATGCTGGCACCCAGCTGCTTGGCGTATTTTATTCGGCGGGAACCCGGGAATGGATGGATTTCAATTTACCGCTCTGGTTTCTGACGTGTCTGTTCGTTGTCGAGATGCTGTATTACGGACTGCGCAAGCTGATCCGGAAACCGGCTCTGCTTGCCCTTGCCTTGCTTGCCATCTCGCTGCTCGCTTATGCCGATGGCCTCTGGAACCCTTACAAGCTGCCCTGGGGGATCGATGTTGCGTTGACTGCGGTTGTGTTCTATGGTGCGGGGAATATGCTGCGGGCGTCCCTTGCAGCGTTGATGGAACGCCCTTGGTACATCAAGCTCTCAGCAGCGATCGCCTGTGCGGGATTGAATGCTGCGTTCGTGCAAATCCGGGTGAACCTCAACATGAAGGTGCATGGCGATTATTTCGTCTTTTATGGCTGTGCATTCGCCGGTATTGCCGCCTGCTTGCTGTTGTCCAGTCTCGTCCGGTCGCCGGTGCTCTCGTTCTTCGGCAAACATGCCATTGTGGTGATGGCGATGCATATGCCGGTTTTGAACATTGTGGAGAAAGTAAACGAGCGGCTTGGCTTGTTTCACGGCTATTACGCAAGAGAGGCTGCGGACGCCGCGATGGCAGTGCTGCTGCTGGTGCCGGCGATCCTCCTCGTGAACGCCTATGCGCCGTTCCTGGCCGGCAAAGGCTTGGCTGGCTGGAGGACGCCGCCGCCTCCAGGCCCCGGAAGAGGCCGCAAAAGCCGGAGAGGGCGCTATGTATCGAAATCGATCTGAAGGAAAGAAGGAGAAGCGAATGAGAACCGTCCTAGTGACTGGAGCCGGCGGTTATATCGGCAGCGTACTCGTCCCGAAGCTGCTCGCCAAGGGATACAGGGTCATTGCCATCGACCGATATTTCTTCGGCGCGGATAAGCTGGGGGAGCATGAGCATCTGACGGTATTCAAGGAGGATAGCCGAAGGCTCAGCGCACCTTATTTTACCGGAGTGGATGCTGTCATCGATCTGGTGGCGATCTCCAACGACCCGAGCGGGGAGCTGTTTCGCGAGGCGACTTGGCAAATCAACTATGAATCAAGGGTGAATACGGCGAAGCTGGCCAAAAGCTCAGGTGTCAAGCGCTACATCCTTCCCTCGTCCTGCAGTATCTATGGCTTTCAGGATGGAGTCGTGGACGAGACGGTCCGTACGAATCCGCTGACGACATATGCGAGAGCGAACGAGCAGGCGGAGCTCGATATCCTGCCGCTCGCCGATGATGATTTTATCGCGGTTGTGCTGCGGCAATCGACCGTATTCGGATATTCGCCGCGTATGCGCTTCGACCTTGCGATTAACATTATGACCTATACCGCCTGGGATAAAGGGGTCATCCCGCTCAATCGAGACGGCAGCCAGTGGAGACCGCTCGTCCATATCCAGGACACGACGGATGCGATGTGCGCAATGCTGGAAGCAAAGCCGGAGGCAATTAACGGGCACATTTTCAACGTTGGCTCGAACGGGAACAATTACCGGATGAGTGCGTTGGCGGAAGAAATTGCGGGTGCCCTGCCGATGCCGGTACGAATTGATTGGGTAGGGGAGCCGGATCATCGCTCGTATCGGGTCGATTTTACGAAAATTGAGCAGGCAATCGGCTGGAGAGCGCGCTGGACAGTTGCGGATGGTGTGCGCGAGGTGTATGAGGCGCTTGCCGCCAATCGGTTGGCCAAGCGGGACCAGACGGTCACGCTTAATTGGTACCAGGAGCTGACGCGCTGGCACCGGATCATTAAGGAATGCGAAATGTACGGCGGTATGCTCGATATTCATGCCGGTCTTCCGGCGCAGGAAGGATGGAATGAGAGCCATGTGTGGAATCATCGGCGGCATCAATTGCAGCCTTGAGCAAATCAGGTCCGGGATGGAATGGATGGAGCACCGGGGGCCGGATGACAGCGGACTTGAGCGGGTGGCGGAAGATGTCGTATTTGGACATCGCAGGCTGGCGATCGTCGATCTGACCCGCAGCGGGAGACAGCCGATGTCGACGGCGGATGGTGCGGTCAGCCTCACCTTTAACGGGGAAATTTATAATTTTATGGAACTGAAGAAACAGCTCATTCACAAATACCCGTTTGCGACGGCAACAGATACCGAGGTTCTGCTTTATGGCTATATGGAATGGGGGATGCAGGGACTGCTTCGACGCATTCAAGGCATGTTCGCCTTCGCGCTATACGATCGCCGGCGCTCCGTGCTGTTTGCAGCACGCGACCGATTCGGCAAGAAGCCGCTATACTACACGGAAACGGGGGGCGGCCTGCGGTTTTCCTCTACCCTTCCGAGTCTGCTCGGTACGATGCGTGGAACGCCGGAGCTGAATCCGCAAGCGCTTGACGATTATTTGACCTACATGTGTGTGCCAGGCAGCAAAACGATGTTTCAAGGAATCAGCAAGCTGCCGCCTGCGACGTATATGTCCTTCGAGCAGGGTGAGCTGAAGCTGTATCGGTACTGGGATTTGCCGTTCGATCAGAAGGTGGACCTGTCGGAGCGGGAGGTCATCGACGAGCTGGATCGGCTCGTACGCGATGCCGTATCGAGCAGGCTGATCAGCGATGTGCCATTGGGCGCGTTCCTGAGCGGAGGGGTTGATTCCAGCCTCGTTGTCGGAGTTATGGCTTCCGTCTCGGACCGGCCGGTAACGACCGTGACGATGGGCTTTGCGGATACCGCTTTCGATGAACGGGATTATGCAAGGCTCGTAAGCCGCAGGTGGGGAACGGTTCATCATGAGGAGGTCATTGAGCCGAATACGGCGGCCGTCTTGCCCGAGCTCGTCTACCATGCGGGGGAGCCGCTGGCCGATTCATCCGCCCTGCCGACTTACTATGTAGCGAAGCTGGCCCGCAAGCATCTGACCGTCGTATTGAACGGGGACGGCGGCGATGAGCTGTTTGCGGGCTATGCAAGACCGATGGTGGAGCGGCTTGCGTCTCCGTACCGGGAGCTGGTGCCCGGATCGATTCGCCGCAGTCTCGGTGCCATTGTGTCTGGCGGCGGGAAGCCGAAACTTCGATCGCTCAGCGCAGCCCGCCAAGTGCTGCGGGCAGGCGCGTCCACAGCGCGTGACGCGTTCGTCTTCGACCGGGCTCTGCGTTCTCATCGCGAGGAGCTGTATGGACCGCAGCTTACAGGTATGCTTGACGGCTATCATCCGGATCAGGTGTACCGGCAAATGTGGGATCGAGCTGCCGCCCGCGACTCGGCGGATCGCGCCATGTATGGGGACTTGATGACGTATTTGCCAGACGAGCTGCTAGTGAAGATGGACACGATGACGATGGCGCATTCGCTGGAGGCAAGGTCGCCGCTGCTGGATACAAGGCTGGCGGAGTTCTCCGCAAAGCTGCCTTCGCAGCTGAAGACAAAGGGGTTTCAAACCAAATATTTGCTGAAAAAGCTCGCGGAGCGGTACGTGCCGAGTGAGGTGCTGTATCGCCCGAAGAAAGGGTTCAATATGCCGATGTCCGCCTGGCTTCGCGGCGAGCTTCGCGGGCTGGTGCGGGAGACGCTGCTCTCCGAAAAGGCGGCAGCGCGAGGCTATTTCAAGACGGAGACAATTAGAAGGTGGCTGGAGGAGCATGACAGCGGCAAGCAGGATCACGGGCAGAAGCTGTGGTCACTGCTCATTCTGGAGCTGTGGTTTCTCATGTTTGTCGACAAGCAGCTGACACGCAGCGATTCGCTGCTGGCGGTGACGGTATGACACGGGGACTGCATATTCTTGCGGCAGGCATGGAGTGGGCCGACCACATTCCCGGGGGGCTGAATCAATATTTTGCCGATTACCTGAAGGCGATGAAGGAATACGGCCATACGGTGGAAGGGCTAGTGTCGGGTGAAGGGGAGGAGCTTTCCGATTATGGAGCTCCTGCGTACATCCGGAACGTGATACCGCCGCATCGCCATACAAAGCCGACGACAATGTTGCGGATGCGGGCATTTCAATCCGCCTGCCGGGAGCGGACGGCGCGATTTCGCCCGGATATTTTCAACCCGCACTTCGGACTTTATGCAGCCATGGTGCTTCGCCGCTCGCTTCCTGACCGCGTCCCCATCGTCACTCATTTTCACGGGCCATGGGCGATGGAGTCGAAGGTGGAGGACGACGCCTCCGGAGCTCTCAGGCAAATCAAGTTTCGCATGAAGCGTACAATTGAACGGGAAATATACCGGCGTTCGGATCGTTATATCGTGCTCAGCCGTTATTTCGGCGAATTGCTTGCCCGCGAGTATGGCGTACCTTCGGACTCCATCCATGTCATTCCTGGAGCGGTCGATACGGCGCGCTTCCATCCGCATCCGGATCGGAGCGGCTTGCGCAGGCAGCTTGGACTCGGGCAATCGGATTTCGTGTGCTTCTGTGCCCGGAGACTTGTGAAACGGATGAACCTCGATTCCCTGGTTCGTGCCATGGCGGCGGTTACGCGGCATACGCCCGGCATCGTGATGGCTATTGCCGGAACGGGGCCGCTAAAGTCCGAGCTGGAGCAGCTCATCCGGGAGCTTGGCTTGGAAGCTCGTGTGCGCATGCTGGGGCGGATTTCCGGAGAGGATTTGGTGCGTTGGTATCAGGCTGCGGATGTTAGCGTCGTTCCGACCTTGACGCTGGAAGGCTTCGGCATGGTGACAACCGAATCGCTGGCCTGTGGTACGCCGGTGCTTGGGACCCCCTACGGCGGTACGAAGGAAATTTTGTCGGAATTGGACGGAAATTTGCTGTTTGGCGGGCATTCCCCGGAAGCGATCGCAAAGAAGCTGATCGCTCTGCTGTCCGGAGAATGGAAGCTGCCGGAGAGGGATCGCTGCCGCGATTATGTCATGCGTCATTATACGTGGAGCCGGGTCGCTTCCGCCGTTACCCGAGTGTTTGAAGAAGCGGCCGAGGCGCGGAAGGAGAATCGTTCCCAGTGAGGATTGCATTCTATAATCATACGAGCACAATAAGCGGTGCGGAGATGAGCTTGCTGCTGACAGCCAGGCACCTCACAGAGGCCAAGCCAATCCTGCTGGCTCCGGAAGGCGAGCTGCTTGCGCGTGCCAGGGCGGCGGGGCTGGAGACGCAGCCGCTGCCGAGCTTTCGGGCCAGGCTGAGCCGCAATCCTGTTGCCATGCTGTACGGGATGCTCGGCATGGCTTGCTCCGGCTTCCACTTTGCGCTTGCGATCAGGAAGCTCAGGCCGGATCTCGTGCACGCCAATTCCTTGCGGGCCGGACTTATGGCGTCCGCATTCGCATGGCTGCATGGACGACCGGTCGTTTGGCATATGAGAGACAATATTCCGGGCGGCTTTGTGGGCTCTATGATACGATATGTATCAAGAGGACTTCCGAAAGCTGTAATCGGCATTTCGCAGGCTGTGCTTTCCGGATTTGCCGGGATGCTGCCGGAAGAACGCAAGCATCTCGTTCATAACGGCGTAGAGGTGTCGCCGCTTCCTGCTGAGCGCATACGCGAGGCGGCTGTGCGTATTCGAGCGGAGCTGCAAACGCCGCCCGAAGCGGAGGTGCTCCTGTGCATTGGACAGATTGCACTCTGGAAACGGCAGGAGGATGCTATTCGGGCGACGGCCAGGCTTATATCGGAAGGTCGGGAGGTGTACCTGTGGATCGTCGGCGAGGCGAAATTCAGGCATGAAAATACGGAGTATGAACGGTTTCTC
Organism: Paenibacillus sp.; assembly: GCA_041641375.1. Taxonomy (GTDB): domain Bacteria; phylum Bacillota; class Bacilli; order Paenibacillales; family YIM-B00363; genus Paenibacillus_AK. Next base: position 23,134 of record JBEPYM010000010.1, on the reverse strand, counting down.
AGGCGGCTGGCGCACGAGCTCGGAATTGCGGAGCGCGTCATCTTTACCGGTTTCCGGAGCGACATTGAGGAGCTGTGCAGTGCAGCCGATCTGCTGGTGCTGTGCTCCGACAAGGAGCCGTTCGGACGCGTGCTGATCGAAGCAATGGCGCAGTCGCTTCCCGTTGTTGCGACGAACGCCGGCGGCGTGCCGGAGGTCGTTGACGACGGAGTGACCGGGCTGCTGTACGAGGTGGGCGAGGTGGATGCGCTGGTGCGGCGAATCCGGGAGCTTCTGTCTCAGCCTTACGTGATGGCCACTATGGGTCGACTGGGCGCGGAGCGGGTACGTGCATGCTTTACCATAGACCGGACTGCCGCACGGGTAGAGGATGTGTACCGCAAGGTACTTGGCCGCGGGCGTCCTTCGGTCAGCGTAGTTCGCGGCCGCAAGCCGCGTGTCGCCATCGTTCATGATTATTTGATCCAGATGGGCGGCGCCGAGCGGGTCGTTGCGGCGCTTCACCGAATGTACCCGGAGGCGCCGATCTTTACTTCGGTATGCGCCAGTAGGAGTCAGCTGTTGGCCGATCTGCGGGATGCGGATATCCGAACAACCTGGATGCAGCATATCCCGGGAATTCAGAAGCGGTTCAAGCTGTTCTTCTGGCTGTATCCCTTCGCTTTCCGGACAATCGACCTTGCAGGCTACGATCTGATCCTAAGCTCCAGCAGCGCTTATGCCAAAGGAATTCGCAAGCCGCATGGGGCCAAGCACATCTGCTATTGCCACTCGCCGATGCGGTTTGCCTGGAGCTTCGAAGCCTATACGAAGGAGATGCGCGCACCAAAGCTGCTGAAGGCTGCCGCACGTCTCCTTCAGGCGCCGCTCCGGCTGTGGGACAAGGCGAACACTGCCGGAGCCGATGTCATTGCAGCCAATTCGAATGTGGTGAAGGAGCGAATTCGGGCTTGCTACGGTCGCAATGCCCCGGTCATTTACCCGCCGGTCGAAATTTCGCGGTTCGCGTTGTCTGATCAGCCGCCCGGTGAGTACTTCCTGGTCGTCTCGAGGCTCGTCTCCTACAAGCGTATCGATCTGGCCGTCGAGGCTGCGACCAGGCTGAATGTGCCGCTCATCGTGGTCGGAGAAGGTCCCGACCGCAGCCGTCTGGAGGAGCTTGCGGGTCCTCGCATCACCTTCGCCGGCAGATTGTCCGACGAGGAGGTTGTACAGCTGCTGAAGGGCTGCCGCGCCCTGCTGTTTCCGGGGCTAGAAGATTTCGGAATCACGCCGCTTGAGGCGAATGCATGCGGCAGACCGGTCCTCGCTTATGGGGAGGGCGGTGCGCTCGATACTGTAATGCCGGGTGTGACCGGACTGCTGTTTCCCGTGCAAACACCCGGATCGCTCATGACCGCCATGCAGAACTGCATTCAGATCGACTGGGACGAACGTGTCATCAGGCAGCATGCCGAGTCGTTCGGCGAAACCCGGTTCAGAGCGGAGCTGTCCGTACTCATTGAGCGAACGCTACAAGGCGGCGAGCCGCAGCAGGAGCGGCATCCTGCACCAATAACCTGGAAGAGGAGTGTCGGCTCATGAAGCTGATTTTATTGTCGGGCGGATCGGGCAAAAGGCTGTGGCCATTGTCCAACGATACGAGGTCGAAGCAATTTTTGAAGGTGCTGCGCAAGCCGGACGGTGAGCTGGAATCGATGGTTCAGCGGGTGTGGAGACAAGTGGAAGCGGCGGGTATGTGCGGCGACGCTTATGTCGCAACCGGCAAGGGGCAGCTGGAGATCCTGCGCAATCAGCTTGGATCCTCCGCGCCGATTATTGTGGAGCCCGAGCGTCGCGACACGTTTCCCGCCATTGCGCTTGCCGCCACCTATTTGTATTCCATTGAAGGTGTCAGCTTGCAGGAGGTCATTGCGGTAATGCCGGTTGATCCGTATGTGGAGGATCGTTTTTTTGCCGCGGTCAAGCAGCTGGATGCTGTCATACGTACCTCCGATGCGGAGCTAGCCTTGATCGGGGTCAAGCCGACTTATCCGTCCGAGAAATATGGATACATCGTCCCGGAGACGGAGCTTCCATCCAGGTTCTCCGCGTCACGCGCGGTTTCGGTAAGCCGCTTCGCGGAAAAGCCGAACGAAGCGACGGCTAGAATGCTTATTGAGCAACAGGCACTGTGGAACTGCGGCGTATTTGCCTTCAAGCTCGATACGATCATTAACCTGCTGATCGAGCGCGGCTTGCCGATTCAATATGAGCAAATGCTGAAGAGCTACGCGACACTGCCCAAAATCAGCTTCGACTATGAGGTCGTCGAGAAAACCAAGCATATTGCCGCACTCCCGTATGAGGGCTTGTGGAAGGACCTCGGCACCTGGAATACGCTTACGGAGGAGATGGAGCAGCAGGTGATCGGCAAAGGCAGCGTCAGCGCCGATTCCGTCTGTACGCATCTGGTGAATGAGCTGGACATTCCAGTCGCTGTTCTTGGCTTGTCAAATGTTATCGTGACTGCAAGCCCGGACGGCATTCTGGTCGCTGATAAATCAGCGAGCCCCCGGATCAAGGAGCTTGTCGACCGCTTTGATCAGCGTCCGATGTACGAGGAACGGCGTTGGGGCTCTTATCGCGTGTTGGACTTCAAGCATTTCCCTGATGGGCGGGACATGCTGACGAAGCGAATCTGCATCCACTCCGGTAAAAATTTGAGCTACCAGCAGCATTGGAAACGGGATGAAATATGGACCGTCGTCTCGGGAGAGGGACTTGTCATGCTAGACGGGAGCATTTCTTCCATTCGCGCGGGCGATGTGCTGAAAATTCCGGCTGGCACCGCTCACAGCGTCAAAGCGCTGCAGCAGCTGGAAATGGTGGAGGTTCAAACCGGCAGCGAGCTCGTTGAGGAGGATGTCATCCGCCTTTGTATGGATTGGGAGGAAATCGCCGAGCTGAGCCGCCAAGGGTAAGGAGCGACTGACCGAGATGAAGTATGCATGGAAATGGGGAATCGCGTACCGGGAAAAAACGTATCTCGAGGTTTACGGCAAGAAGAAAGCGCATGATTTGCATTATATGCTGAGCCAGAGCTTGCTTGGACTTACCGTCGTGCCGATCAGCACTGCCGGTGAGCGTACGGGTGAACGAAGGAAGAGGACACTGGCTCGAGCAACCCGATTTTAAAATTCCGAAAATTTGGGAATTGGGGGTTCTCAGACAGGCTATTTTTTGGTATCTTGATATCAAAGCGAACAAGGAATCCAAGTTTTGTAAGTTGGGGTGCAATGCTCGCGTATCAGTCGGAGGTCGGGATCATGGGGGCGTGGCTGGCAATCGGTGTGTGGTGTCTTTTCCTTTTGGCAATCGTCCCAACGATGTGGCTGAAGGTAGAGCGGGTTCGCTGCCCGGTGGGGATCAATCGGAAGCTGCTGCAAATTAGCGACCTGCATGTCGAGATGCTGCGGATCAGTGCGGCGCGGATCGCTCAAATCATTGCGCACGAGAAGCCGGATTATATTATGCTGACGGGTGATTTTACCCGCAAGCTGCGTTATCTCCCGAAGGTGGAAGCCTACCTGACCGAGCTGAAAGCGTGCGGAGTCCCGATGTATGCGGTGCTCGGCAATCATGATTACAAGATGCGGAGTCCCGAGCCGTTGATTTCGCTGCTGGAGCGCTGCGGGGTGCGGGTAATGCGGAATGAATCGGTACAGCTTGAAGGCTTCCAGCTCGTAGGTATCGATGATTATGCAAGCCGCCACAGCAATACGGATGCTTCCTTCCGGCATGTCAACGGACCGGGTCCGGTGCTCGTAATCACTCATGATCCGAATGTGGTGCTTCGCATCAAGCATCGGTTCGATTATTTGATGGCGGGTCATTTGCACGGCAAGCAATTCAATGTACCGTTCTTCTTTAAGCTGAAGCGTAAGGGCGAGCTGCCATCGAGAGGGATATACAAGGGACTTCATCGGATAGGCAGTGGCTTCGTATACATATCCAAAGGCATTGGTCAGGCCGGTGTGAATGCCCGGCTCCTGGTTAGAAGCGAGATTACGGTTCATGAGCTGTAAAGGAGAATGACGAATGGGCTTCATTCATGTGTATTTGTGCAGTGATGACAATCTGTTAGCCTCCAGGATGATGCAAGTGTTCGAAGCTGTGCCGGATATTCGGCTGCTTTCCACGGCTTCTTCAATCGGCGAACTGGAGAAGCGCCTGCGTACGCGAGCCTGCGAGGTACTGCTGCTGGATGCGATGCAAGCCGGACCTGCGGTGCGCGGTCTGGAGGGGGCGCTGTACTTGAGCCGGAAATATGCCGATATTCCGATTATCATTCTGGCGGGTGAGCATGAGGATTCAGTTGTCGAAGAGGCGCTTGGCGTGGGCGGCGCTGTGAATGTGCTCCAGAAGGCGTATTTGCATGATTTGCCGGATGCCGTGCGCTCTGCAGCCAATCGCAAATCAGGGATTCATTACGCGACGGCCGAGGTGCTTCGCAGACAGCTCAGCAAGCGCAAGGCGGACGACGTGCGGAGACAGCTGTCGGATACGCAGCTTGCCATTCTGCGGATGCTCAATCAAGGCTTCTCTCGCAAGGAAATCGCCAAGACGCTGTATTTCAACGAGCAAACGATCAGCAACGAGCTGTGCAAAGCGACAGCTGCGATCAAGAGCACGTTCCCCTATCTGGAATGGCTGCGCATCAAGAAGAATAAGACGAAGGAAGTCGTGGAGCTGGCCAAGGAAATTACAATCATTTGACAATAATTTGACGGTTGACAACGCAACTGCCGTCATCTACAATGCGGATAAGGACGATACAATATGTATCAAGATTGTTCGATTGGGAGGAACAGGAGCGAACCTCATATGATTGCACTGCTTCGAGCGCTTTACGAGCCGGCTGAGCCGTGGCCTGTAGTTGAAACCGGTACCATGGAGGATTGGCTGGCCGATGCAAGACTGTTTCGCATCGCCCCGCAGCTGTACAGCTTGCTGAAGCAATCCGGACGACAGGAGCCAGCTGCGCTCGCCTTGCTGGATTCGCTCGCTGCCGATTTCCACAGGAGCACCATGCATAATCTGTATCTCCGGCATATGGAGGAGCAGAAGCTGCAGCTGCTTGAGCAGGCGGGAATACCGGTTATTCCGCTCAAGGGCGTGTCCTTCGCCGAACGATATTTCGGGGCAGTCGGTGCGCGGCTGTCAAGCGATATTGATCTGCTTGTGCCGCAGTGTCGTCTAGACGAAGCTGCTGAGTTAATGGTGTCGTCGGGCTGCCGCTACGAAACGACCAAGGATCATCACGCCAGGCTTCACCTTCCGAACGGTTTGCTAATTGAGCTGCATTGGACGCTGGACAAAGCCGAGTGGTCGGAGCTGCGGCCGGACCGCTTCTGGGAGCATTCCGCACCAAGAGAGCCGCAGCGGTGGATCCGCCGGCTGTCTGATCTGGACTGCTTTTATTTTATGGTGCTTCACGGTGCCAGGCACCAGATGGATTCGCCCAGATATGTGCTCGATTTGGCACAGCTGCTGTACCGGCTGGCAGGAGCTGTCGACCTCGGCGCGCTGATGGCACAAGCCCGATCGGACCGAACATTACGGCGTGTTCAAGCGGTGCTGTCAATCGTATATGAAGTTTTTCCCGGCTTTCATCTGCGGAAGCCGCTTCCATTCGACCCGCTTGATACATTTTGGAGCTATGAGATCGTTCGTAATGCAAGGTTGGGCATAAGAACGAGAGGCTATTATGGGTACAAGCTGTTTTTCCGGCATCGGATGTTCGATACATTCAAGCATCGGATGCATTCCATCGTCAAATCGTATTAGAGGGGAATTGTGAAAAGGAGAGCGGAACGATGATGCTGCTGGACGCAAGAATCGCCGAGCACCACATCCGGTTGTCTACATACTCCAGATGGGCGGCTGATTATATCGAGGCTACTTTCGGCATGCTGCAGGCGGTATCGCTGAAGCGGATGCCTGATCTATCTATCGTCATTGCGGATGGGTATGGACAGTCGTTTGAGGACTTTCGGGTAGAGGTGACTGCGGGTAAGGAAACGGTGCAATTTTGCCGGAGCGATTATCGCATTGTTATCGACCGGGCGTGCCGCACGGCGGCGGTTGATGTCTACGACGAGTTTGCACTCAAGCATGCACTCGTTCATGTGTACAGTGCTTTCATCACGCATATCGGCTGGGGGCTGCTGATGCATGCCTCTTGTATGCTGCAGGATGAGGGGGCTTATTTGTTTGCCGGCCATTCCGGAGCGGGGAAATCGACGGTAGCCAGACTATCGGAGCCGCGTACGGCCCTCTCGGACGAAGCGGCGATTGTACGGATTGGCGGGAATGAAATGACGGTGTTTGCGTCTCCCTTCCGCAGCGACACCCCATGCCCGGTGACGGTTAGCCATGCTCCGCTGCGCGCCGTGCATCTGTTGCGGCAGGCTGCGGTTAACCGGCGCCAGCCGCTGCAGCAGCTGGCGGCGATGACCGAGCTGACGCAGCGTGTCTTCTACTGGGCGTATGAACCGGAAGAAACGAAGAAGGTGCTGAGGATGATTAAATCGCTCATTGAACGTGTGCCCGCATACGAGCTGTATTTTACGAAGGATGATTCGTTCTGGGAGGAAATTTCATGAGCTTGCATGTTGAGCGTGCCGCACGTTATGTGCGCAGCGGGAAGGCAGAGGCGTATACGGTTGAGCACGAATGCCTGGTCCTGAATGCCGAGCGGTATACAATTACAAAGCTAAACGAGGTCGGCTCGATATGCTGGGAGCTGCTGCGGGAGCACAAGGATGCTCGGCAGCTGGCGGAGGAGCTGGCGCTGCGGTTCGATGTCGGGCAGGAGCAGGCGCTTGCGGATGCGGAGCAATTTCTGTGGCAGCTGCTTCAGCTGGAGCTGATTGAGCATGTTGGGTGAACGGCATATGATGGAGGCGGTTCAAGAGCTGATTCAAAAAAGAGGGTATATTGACATTCCGTCAAACGGGTTCAGCATGTATCCGCTCATACCGGCGGGAAGCTTATGCCGGTTTGAGCCGTTCCGCATGGAGCGGCTGAAGGTTGGGGATATCGTATTGTTCGTCGCTGAGCATGGCGTGCTGGTGGGGCATCGCTACATCGGTGACGGCATGATGGACGGTCGAATCGTCTTGCGGTGCAAAGGCGACTCAAACGTGTCGGAGGATCCGCCGGTCCGGCTGGATCAGGTCGTCGGCATCATGGTGTTTATCCGTAAGAGCGGTGTTACGTATCGTATGCATTCCCGGCACGCCGCCTTATGGCGGTGGATTGCACTGACTTACCCTTCCGCTGCTTTGGTGATCCAGGCTTATTTGCGTATTTCCGGCAAACTGAAGAGAAGGAAGCTGCGCACGTGGACGGCATAACGGCCTCCTATGCCCGATTGCGGCGTGTGCTGGAGATCGGTGAGCTGAAGGGACCGATCCGCTTGCTTGCGCCATATATCGCGGCTTACTGGCCGATTTATGCGTGGCTCGTCCTGCTTTTGTTCGCGGGTATTGGGCTGACGCTATTTTTTGCCTGGTTTTTGCAAGGGATGGCCGATGCCGCAACGTCGGGGAATACGGAACGGCTGCAGTCGCTTACGCTTCTCGGACTTGCGGCGCTCGCTGTAGGCGGCGGAGCGGCTTATCTCGGCCAATACCTGGAAGCGTCCGCCGTGAACTTCGTCAAACGGGATCTGCAGCACGACCTGTTTCATCATATGCTGCGGCTTTCGGCGTCGTATACCGACAGCCGCCATTCTGGGGAGCTTGTTTCGCATCTGACGAATGATGCAGCCTCCATCGACGGAGCGGTTGGAGGCAATTTGCTCGCTATGCTGAGGCTCCCGCTCATGGCGGCAGCCGCCTTCGCTTATTTGGCTTATTTGAATTTGCAGCTGTCGCTCGTCTGTCTGCTGCTCGGACCTGTTGCTGCGGTTAGCGGAGCCGTATTCGGAAAGCTGATGCGCAATCGCAGCCGAACCGCCCAGGCAGCGAGAGCCGACATGCTCGCGTTCCTTCACGACGTGCTTTCCGGTCTCCCGATTGTACGCTCCTTTATTCAGGAGAGAAACGTATACGCCGACTACCGGACGCGGAATAGCGGCATCGTCACGATGGAGCTCGGGCTTGCGAGACTGCGGGGCCTGTTTCAGGCTGGAGCCGGCATGGCCGGGACGCTGTCCTTCCTGGCGAGCCTCAGTCTTGGTTCTTGGTACGTCGCGAATGGTACGATGACGATCGGATCGCTGCTGGCGTTCGTCAGCCTGATGCAATATTTGATTTCGCCGCTTGCCGGAATGGCAAGCCTGTGGGGCGGCTTTCAGCGGTCTGTCGCCGCCATCGAGCGAATTCAGGCTGTTCTGAAAGAGCGTCCGGTTTCGAGGGAGCTACCCGAGCCCTCATTCGCCCCTCGCTTGTCAGCCGGCATCGAGCTGTACGACGTGCACTTCCGGTATCCCGCCGGCGAAACCTATGCGCTGGAGCAACTCACCCTTCAGGTAAAGGCAGGCTCTACGGTAGCGCTCGTTGGCCCGAGCGGCGCCGGTAAATCGACCCTGCTGCAGCTGCTGCTCGGCTTCTATTCTGCAGAAGCCGGGCGCATCATCATCGACGGAGAGGATATCCGGGGGATGCGGCTCGACAGGCTCCGAAGCTATATGGCGTACGTTCCGCAGGATGCTTATTTGTTTGCCGGGACCATCCGCGACAATATTGCCTTCGGCAAAACGGATGCAGCGCCGGAGGAGCTGCAACGCGCGGCGATCCATGCCAATGCGCACGAATTTATCGCTGCGCTTCCAGATGGATACGACACCGAGGTGGGCGAGCGCGGCGTTCGCCTGAGCGGCGGTCAGCGGCAGCGAATTGCCATCGCCAGGGCGCTCCTGAAGGATGCGCCGGTGCTGCTGCTGGACGAGGCTACCTCGGCGCTGGACAGCGAAGCTGAAACGCTCGTCCAGGAAGCGCTGGAACGGCTGATGAAGGGAAGAACGACGATTGTAATCGCACATCGGCTCTCCACGGTGCTTCGTGCCGATCATATTGCTGTGCTTGACCGGGGACGACTGGTCGAGCAAGGGACACACGACTCGTTGCTGGCGCAAGGTGGTGCTTATTCAAAATTATACCGTCTGCAATTCAACTCCAGATAATCGTTGACAAGATACAAAACGTATCATAAAATATGATACAAAAGGTATCGGAAGTGAGATGATGAACTTGATTGCGCAAGGACGAGGTGCGTTGGCCACGAGCCCATTTGAATGGTTTTTGCGGATCGATCGCCTGTACGGGCGTCAAATTACGACGAAACGGACGCCCGTCCACGTCTATGATCTAACTATGGACAGCTTAAGATTTGTGTCGCCGCTTGCGTTCCCCGTCGATGAAGGCATCGTGCTTTCCTTCGAGAAGGCGTTCCACGATCGCAGTATTGTGCTGCCGGGCAGAGTCACAAGCCGCCGTGAGGGCGACAATGTGTTTTATTACCGGGCAAGCCTGCATCATACGGGCCGGCTTGAACCGGGTGCGATTGTGGCTGTCGGCCGTATGGCCGAGCTGCAAAAGCTCTACGTGCAAACCGCCCTCGAAAGCTATGAAAAGCAGCTGTGGTTCGGCGGCATGTTCGCACGTACATGAACGATTTTTCCGGAGGTTCTCGTATGCCCGTCACAATGATGTACTGTCTGAGCTGCTCGCAGCTCCATCCCATTACGAACGGCAGCACGCTGTTCAGAAGCGGATACTACCTTCGCACCTATCCGATCGGATTGTGCCCTGGTGCTACCGAAACACATTCAACTGCTGGAAGCAGCCGTTCGTCTACATCCGGCATTCATAACGACTCGCCGATCTGATATAGTCAATCTATACGAATCGGTACACAAAGGAGTCGCCCTCATGATGAACCTTCCCCCTCAGCTTTACGACCAGCATGTGCACACCAGCTTTTCTCCCGATTCACAGGAACCGCTCGAGTCAATCGTGATTCAGGCTGTGGAGCGCGGAAGAGCTTCGGTAGTCACAACCGATCATGTCGATTACGGCTGCACCTTTTTCGGCAAAGATGTCGAAATTGAGATGGAAGCTTATTTGGCGGAAGCGGAACGGCTTCGGAGCCTCTATCCGGTCGACCTTCTCCTCGGCTGTGAAATCGGATTTCGTGAAGATTGGCTCGAACGCATTCGCATTTTCGCGGCTTCTTATCCGTTCGATGTCGTTCTGGGCTCCGTCCATAACAATGGGACGGTTGACTATTCGCTGGAGCCGTTCCATCAATGGACGATCGAGGAAAAGTTTCGGGATTATTTCCTGCATGTCCAGAAGGCGATTACGCAGTGGGATGGCTTCGATATTGCGGCACATCTCGATTATTTTGTTCGGTATACGCCGAAGCCGGTAACCGCAGATGATTACTTGGTTCACCGCGATCTGATCTGCGATATTTTGGCGGAGCTGATCCGCAAGGACAAGGTACTCGAGCTGAATACAGCAGGATTGTACCGTCAAGGCTGGATTCATCCGCACCCGCTTATTCTTCGGTGGTTTACCGATCTGGGCGGCCGTTATCTCTCGCTCGGCTCCGACGCCCACCAAGCCAGTCATACGGAGAAGGGCTTCCCTGAAGCGATCGAGCTGCTTGCCGAGTTCGGCATCCGTGAGGTGGTCGTCTTCAAACGACGCAAGCCCCGCTTGATCTCGCTGTAGGAAACTCCCCCCCCCAGCTCCCGACACAACAAATGACGCGTCCAAAAAGGTATCCGTTCCCGCTTGACTTTCAGGTATAATGGAAGCAGCGCTTGTAACGCTGCAAACAGATTATAGTCGAGGGGAAGCGGAAAATTACAATGGTGCGCTTCGGAATCATTGGTACGAATACAATTACGGATAAACTTTTGGAGGCTGCCGCTTCCGTGGAAGGCTTTGCCCTTACCGCCGTATATTCGAGAACCTTGGAAAGGGCCAACGCTTATGCGGATCGATACGACATCAAGAATCGATATGACGACCTTGAGTCATTCGCCTCCTGCAGCGAAATGGATGCCGTCTATATTGCCTCCCCCAATGCTCTGCATGAAAGTCATGCTGTGCTTTGCATGAGCCGGGGGAAGCATGTGCTGTGTGAGAAGCCGCTTGCTTCCAATTCCCGCGAGGCTCAGCGTATGGTGGACGCTTCGAAATCGTACGGCGTAACGCTGATGGAAGCGGTCAAATCAACCTTGCTGCCGAATTTTGCAGCCATACGCGAGCATCTTCCGAAGCTCGGTACGATCCGCAGATATTCCGCAACATATGGACAATACTCCTCTCGTTATGACGCATACCGTCAAGGCACCGTGCTTAATGCGTTCAACCCGGACTTGTCCAACGGAGCGCTGCTCGACCTGGGCATATACTGCCTGTACCCGCTCGTCGTGCTGTTCGGTTCCCCTCAGCGGGTTCAAGCGAACGCGGTTATGCTGCAATCCGGGGTAGACGGCTCAGGCAGCATGCTGCTCACATACCCCGGGATGGAAGCGCATGTCGCTTACTCCAAGATTGCAACCTCGTATACGCCTTCGGAGATCCAGGGGGAAGACGCTACGATGCTCATTCACAAAATCAGCCAGCCGAACAAGGTCGAAATCCGATATCGCGACGGCACCGTTCAAGATATCACCGTTCCGCAGGTCGAAGCCAACATGCGGTATGAGCTTGAAGCGTTCATACACCTGATTCGGGAGGGACATAGAGAATCCGGAATCAACACGCATCAGGTTTCGCTTGAGGTGTTCGCGATTATGGACGAGGCCAGAAGGCAAATCGGACTGCGCTATCCGGCTGACGCGTGATGACGATTCGGCGCACGATAGGCGTGCTTCTGGGAACGGCTGCGATTCTAGCACTTGTCTACAGCTTTCACGACTCTATTTATGGCATGTATCATTCCAAAAGCCACATCGCGATTCATGCGGTGCTGGAGATGTTCTCGGTGTTTGTGTCGTTCACAATCAGTCTGTATGGCTGGATCGTCTATCAGGAAACACGTACGAGGCTGTTCTTCTGGGTTCCAATCGTGTTTATCGCGGTCGGCTGGCTGGATTTGCTCCATGCGTTCACCTTCCCGGGAATGCCTTATTTCATTCGCGAAAGTGCGATTGAGCTGACAGCCTGGTTCTGGATTACTGCCCGGCTGACGGAAGCGGGGGCCTTGTTTCTGCTGCTGTCCATTCCAGACGGCAAAATGGAGTCGAGACGTGGAACGGTATTTCTTCTTCTTCCGCATGGATACGTTGTTGCCGCAGCGTGGTTCATATTTCAGCTTCAACATCTGCTGCCTGTTCTCGTTGTGGAAGGCATCGGACCGACCCCGCTCAAAAATGGACTTGAATATGCGGGAGTCGTCTTGCATACGGCAGCATGCTTCATCATTGTGCGCAAATACCGCCGTACCAGGGAAACCGGCGAGCTGGACATGCTGCTTGCGTTCTTGTTTCTGATTGCCAGCTCGTTTGTGTTGACCATTTATAAAACTGCGGTCGATTTCGATGCGATGCTTGGACATGTGCTGAAGGTAGCGGGATATGTCTATTTGCTGAAAGGCTTGTATTTTTCACAAATACGAATTGTGCTCCGCGACAAGGAAGAGGCGCAGACGGGCTTGAAACGGGCGGAATCGCTGATTGGTTCGCTTTGTGCGAATACTCCGGACAGCATCACGCTACTGGATACGCAATTTCGGATTCGGTACGTGAACGAGGGGTTCTACAACGTATATGGATGGAAGCCGGAGGAAGTAGTGGGGCGCAAATACCAGGAACTGATGCCGGATTACACGGAAGAAATCGAAAGGGTTCGCTCCCAGTTGCTGAACGGCGAATCGCTGGTCGGGATCGAAGTCATTCGCCAGCGCAAGGATAGTACAAGAATACCCGTCAACACGACCATTTTTCCCATTCGGGACGAGCAAGGTGAAATTATGCACATCGGCGCCATCACGCGCGATATTACCGAACGTGAGGCTGTATTCAACCGGATCCGGGATGCAGAGCTTGAGCTGAAACGAACGATTCGGCATCAGTTCGGTATTACGTTCCGTTATTCGAAGCAGGACGACCGGTTTGTGCATACGCTTTGCGACGGCAAGCTTTTGTATGAGATGGGGCTTATCCCGGAGGACATCATCGGGAAGGATTTGCGGGAGCTTCCTTTCTATTCGGCCGAATTCGAGCCCCTTGTGGAAGCATATGAAGAGGCGTGGCAGGGAAAGTCGAGAGTGCTGGAATGCAAATTTCCCAAATTTTACTGCTTGATTGCGTTGAATCCAAATGTGCGAGACGGACGAATATTTGAAGTCATCGGCTCCTGTATCGACATTTCCAATGTCAAGTCGACGGAAGAGATGCTGCAGCGGGCTGAGAAGCTGGCTGTCGTCGGGGAGCTTGCGGCAGGTGTCGCGCACGAAATCCGCAACCCGCTAACGACCTTGAAGGGCTTTACGCAGCTGCTGTCAGAGCGGATGCCCGATGCGGATAAGCCGTTCGTCGAGCTGATGCTTTCGGAGCTGGATCGGATTGAAGGCATTACGAACGAATTTATGATTGTTGCGAAGCCTCAAGCCATGCGGCGCGAGCCGGTCGATGTACGTCAGCTGCTCGAACAGGTCATTGCGTTTATGCATCCTGAGGCGCTGTTGAACGGAATTGAGATTGGCAAGCACGACGATGGCGGCGAAGCTGTTATTAGCTGCGACGGCAATCAGCTGAAGCAGGTATTCTTGAACGTGATCAAAAATGCTCTGGATGCCATGACCGCCGGAGGCCGCCTGCAAATTGCGCTGAGACGGCAGAACGAGCAGCAGCTATGCGTGAGGATATCGGATACGGGCTGCGGTATGCCGGAGGAGGTCGTATCCCGACTGGGTGAACCGTTCTATACGCTGAAAGGCAAAGGCACCGGACTTGGTCTGATGGTTAGCTTGCGAATTATAGAAGCCCACCAAGGCGTCGTGACGTTCCGCAGCAAGGTTGGAGAAGGTACGACAGTTGAAATGCTGCTGCCATACGGCCTATAAGGATCAGGATGGGGGGACAGAGGGTGCGCGATCTGAATTCAGCAAGGGGCAGCGACTGGTCGGTCGCGCAGACTGCCGGGTTTCTCTCCATATCGGAGGCTACCGTTCGGAACTGGATCAAGCTAGGCCTCATTCGGTCGTATCATAGAATGGGCGGCAAGCTGTTGATTGATTCAGAAGAGATCATGAAGCTTCGGGAACGGATTGAATCCGGCGCGCTCAACAAATTAACGAGTCGGCGCAACAAGAGCGCAGCTCAGGGCGAGGTTCGACCGGTCGGGTACACCTCGTCCCCGGACTATAACCGGGCTGCATCGCAAATCGTCGAGTGGGTGGATAACGAGGGAGCGGGATCGAGCTCACTGGGCGCAGTGGCGGCGGAAGCTGCCCTTCGGTTGTTTGCAGCCAAAGGGTTGCTTCGTCCTGTACAGCCAGGAAGCAGCATGCTGCGAAAGCTGCTTCGAGGGTCGGGAGCCGGCAGTATGCTGAAGCCGATTGTGAGGGAGCTGCTGGAAACGGCTGACGGCGGAGCGGAGCCGAATTGGAGACTGCTTGAAGGCGTAGGACGTATGATGGAGCACGTCCGTTATTCGGAGGGCGAGGATCTGCTGGGCTTGCTTTATATGTCGCTAACCCGAATCGCGGAACGCAAAGGCGCAGGCGCGTATTATACGCCGGGGGCCGCCGCCGATGTTTTGCTTGAGGAGGGGATGCGTACGCTTCGGATAACGCCGCAGCTGCGGGCGGCTGATCTGAGCTGCGGCTCGGGCGGCTTGCTGATCCGCGCTTATTTGCTGATGAAGCGGGAGCTGGTGAAGAGCGGGCGGTCCGCACTGGAGGCAGATCAATTGCTGCGGGGCGGCATGCTCGTCGGTTACGATATCGACCGTGCCGCAGCGGCGCTTGCCAAGCTCAATGTGCTGCTGCTGGCTGAGGAGCTGCCGCGCCGGGCGAAGCTGCCGATTTACTGCCGGGATACGCTGATCGAACCGCTGGAGCATGACCGGTATGACTTCATATTCGGCAACCCGCCCTGGGGCGGCAGCATAAGCCGACAGCAGCTGTCCGCGCTTCGAGAGCCGTATTTGTGCGCAGACGGTTATGTCGATTCATTCGGTTTGTTTGTGGAGCGGGCGCTTCGTGTGCTGCCAAGCGGAGGGGTATTGTCCTACCTGCTGCCCGAATCGGTGCTGCAGGCGAGGGCTCATGGCAAGGTAAGGAAGCTGCTCGAAGCATCCAGCGATAGCTTGCGTGTGCTGTCGTTGGGACAAGCCTTTAAGGGCGTATTTGCGGGCTGCATCGCGCTCACCGCCAGACTGGGGAGGGCATCCGGCGTGAAGCTGTCCCCGGCTACAATTTATCGTGCCGGTACAGACGGCGAAGCGGAAGCCCGGCTAGCTGACCAGCTTCGCGACCGTACGGATTTACTCCGCTTGAAGGGTCATGCTGAATTCGGCTTAGGTCTTGTCACCGGCAACAACCTTGAGCATGTCTCGTCCGTTCGGGAAGCTGGCTTCGAACCGGTGCTGAAGGGCGGAGATGTATTTCGATACCGGCTGGAAGCGCCTCGTCAGTATGTGCGATACGACCGTACCCGATTGCAGCAGGCGGCTCCCGATTCATTCTATCGAGCGCCGGAGAAGCTGGTATATCGATTTATCAACGAGCAGCTGGTTTTCGCTTACGATGGCGGCGGCAGACTCACCTTGAACAGCGTAAACGCCGTCATCCCGAAGCTGCCGGGTTATTCCGCCAAATATGTGCTCGCAATCCTGAATTCACGTGCAGCCCAGTTTTTCCATACGGTGAGCTTCGCTTCTGTCAAGGTGCTTCGCAAGCATCTCGAAGCGGTGCCGTTGCCAGCCGCCTCACTGGAGGACAGAAATCGGCTGGAGGCGCTGGTGGAACTGATGTTGTCGGATGATGCAGGAAAATGGGGAACAAAAGTCGAAATTTATGAGCAGATCGACGATGAAGTGATGAAGCTCTATCAGATCGACAGGGAGGACCGACTCATCATTCGCAGACGGGTAGGCAGCATTCCGAAATACGTATAAGTAGGAAGGATGGAATCCCAGTGGCGAGAAAACAGGATTTTATGAAGGTCGGAGAGCTGCGAGAAGTATTGAAGCACCAGTCCAAGCAGGGACTGATCGAGCTGGTTGTGGATTTGTACAAGCACAATGACAAGGTGAAGGAGCGTCTGGGAGAGAGATTCGACTCCTTTCAGGAGACCAGAAGCCATACCGGCAACGTAGCGTCGCTGGCTGCCATGAAGGCGTGGCTGGCGATTCCCGAATCGATGCGTTCCCGATTCGTACAGAATGTATATTGCCGAAGATGCGGAGAGACGACGATTCGCGATTATACGGTGGAGCTGGATCAGCATTTTATCGTACTCGAAGGGGTTTGCGCGCACTGCGGCAGCAAGGTCGCACGAAGCATCGAGCGCGATTGAAGCTACTCGAGAGTCCTGTCTTCGCCCCGCCGCCGATGCCTGATGCCCCGCAAATTTCCCTTCAAATCATGCTTACTCGCCGATGACCCCGTATCCCTCTGATGAGTCCGTTACTTGTACAACAAGCCAGCACCCGGTCCTCCGCCATTCAATCGGCATATGCTGCAAGAAAGGTACCCATGAACACGAGGGGGAGATCTATTGAGCAGCAGGAAAGTCAAAAGCAAGCTCCGGAAAACGGCGGCGTTGCTCCGCAGCCCGATGATTCGTCGTATCATTCCGGAGACGGCGCCTTACCGCCCGCAGCAGCTGAAAGCGATGCTGCGGCGGCATCGCTATGTCGTGGCAAAGCCTGTCGAAGGTACAGGTGGGGCGGGTTTGATCTTTATTTCTCCTTATTCAAGAGGCGGCTATCTATACAGGTATGGTGCTGCTTGCAAACGCGCTGCCAGCTGGAGCGAGCTGCTGGGGGCGGTTAATCGGATCGCGAATGGAAGAGCGTATTTGCTCCAGCAGGGCATACGACTCGCCGAGATTCAAGGCAATCCGGTCGATTATCGAGTCAAGCTGGTCAAGAGGCAGTCGAGCTGGATCATCACTGCAATCGTTGGCCGCGTTGCAAAACCGGGGTTATCGGTGACCAACCTGTGCCGTGGCGGCAAGCTACTTCCTTCTGCCACAGCGATCACTCGCTCTGGAGCAGGTTCGTCGATCGAATTGAAGCAGCGAATGCGCCGATTGGCCCGGTTGGGGACCAAGACGCTGGAGCGAGCTTATCCAGGAATCGGGGAGCTGGGCTTCGATTTCGGCATTGATCGCAGTGGTCGAATCTGGTTGTTTGAGGTCAACACAAGGCCGCATTAATACCGAAAAATTTTTTTTATAAAAATGTCCAATTTTCATTCCAGATGGTTTATAATGGAATTTATAGTTTTCCGGTAAATTGCCATTTATGGTGAAGGAGTGAAAATTGCTTGTCAGGGAGATCCGAGATCAGAAGAAGCAGAATCCGGAACGAAGCCATTATGATGGCATTCACAGTGGCCGTATTTTTTACAGTGTGGCGTACTACGGATTCGATTACCTATGCAATATTGGCAGCCGCAGTCGTATTTTGTATCGGATTGGGTGTGCTGATCGCGTTGCTGTGGTGGAAGCTGGAGAAAGCAAGAAGGGTAAGAATCGGTGAGATTGATCAGATGGAAGAGAAGGAGTTCGAGGGCCATCTGCAATCGGTATTTAAGCTTCAAGGCTATAAGGTGGAGCAGCCGAACGACGGCGGCAGCTTCGGTGCGGATTTTATCCTGGTGAAGGATGGCAGGCGGGTCGCGGTTCAGGCGAAGCGGTATACGAAACAGGTCGGGGTTCCGGCGGTGCAGCAGGTTGCCGCGGCAATCAAGCATTACCGGGCGGATGAAGGCTGGGTCATCGCGAACCGGGAGTATTCCGGTGCTGCACGTAAGCTAGCGTCTTCCAACGGTATTAAGCTTCATGGCAGAGAACAGCTGATCGAGCTGATACTGTCCGTGCAAGGTGCCGCACCTGCCGGGGAAACGGCTGTCAAGGAATAGAACGAGGCGAAGCTGCCAATCCTTGACTGCGGCGCTTCGCCACTTGACTAATCCCAATAAATATCGCGCATTCCACAAATATCGAGGTAAGCTTTCAGGCTGCGGTCACAGCCTGTACATTCGTGTGGAGGGTCCGCTTCTTCGGGGGTTCCCTCCATATCCAGAATGCAATAAAAGCAATATCTCGTTTCCTTCAATTCAGTCTGCTTCGCCCGTTCAGCGGTTGCGCATGCCAGGTTCGCCATCTTGCTTCGCCTCCTTGTTCGTGCCGAACGTTCCGTATGCATAGAGCATCGCCATCATCTCTCCATATCCATACAGATGATTCAGCCAATTCACATACCCTTCATTCACACCATCCTTCGTCGTTCTCATCTTGGATTACACTCCCTTCTGAGATATCGTTTATCCTTATGGTTTTATTGTAAGGGTATACGTCACCATTGTATGTGATAAAATTCACAATCAAACAAGAAATTCGGTTGACATTTGCCCGCTCACCTCGTATTCTTTAGATAATGAGAATCATTTTCATCTTAGAAAGAGGGATACGCCGATGCCGAAGCTCCATTATTGCTGCCGGAATTTGAAATCGTGTGCGAGGCCCGTCTATGACGCGCTTAAGGTTCAATATCCGGAGTTCAAGCATAAGAAGAAGGACTGTCTGGGCAAATGCGGCAAGTGCACGAAGCACGTTATGGTGAGAGTGGGCAAGAATGAACTTCTGTGCTGCAAGGATCCGGAGGAGCTGTACCAGGACTTGAAGCGGCTGCTTGGCTAAGACCCTCTTTTCAGTTCGTATTCATTAAGGTAAAGTAGAGTTCAGTGAATACGACAAGGGGTAGATGGACGATGACGTATGATTTTGAGCAATCGATAGACAGGCGCAATACGCGCTCTTATAAATGGGATCAATCGGAGAAGCTGTTCGGGAACGCGAATGTGCTGCCGCTGTGGGTGGCCGATATGGATTTCAAGAGTCCGCCCGCCGTAGAGGAGGCGCTGATCCGCAGAGCGAAGGAAGGGGTATACGGCTATCAAATCCGGACCTCCGAGCTCGATCAGGCGATTATCGGCTGGTTTGCGCGGCGCCATAACTGGACCATTCGGCCGGAATGGATTACGGATTTGCCGGGTGTCGTTACAGGACTTAGCCTGGCGGTAGAATGCTTTACCGAGCCGGGGGATCGCATCGTCGTGCAGCCGCCGGTTTATTACCCATTTTTTGACGTGATCCGCATGAATGGGCGGCAAATCTCGCTGAATCCGCTGACAGTCGGCGAAGACGGAAAGTTTCGCATGGATCTTGTTCATCTGGAATCGCTGCTGCAGGATGGCGGCATTCGGATGCTGCTGCTGTGCAATCCGCATAACCCGGGCGGCCGTGTCTGGACGAGAACGGAGCTTCAGGAGCTTGCGGAATTGTGCGTGCGTTATGGCGTGATTGTCGTATCGGATGAAATTCATTGCGACCACACGTATCCAGGATACTCGCATGTCCCGTTCGCGACGGTGTCGGAGGCGGCGGCTGAGCTGACGCTGACGTGCGTAGCGCCAACGAAGACATTCAATCTGCCGGGTATTCACTATGCGACGATGATTACAACGAATCCGGCTTTGAAGCGAAAGCTGGATACACGGATCAAGGCGCTGTCGCTGCATATGGCGAGCTTCTTTGCCCCGGTAGCGACGGAAGCGGCCTACAACCATGGGGATGAATGGCTCGATGCGCTGCTTGTGCATCTCGAGCGCAACGCCAATTATGCGATCGAGCAATTGGAGCGACGTCTCCCCGAGGTTGTACCGATGCGCCCCGAGGGCACCTATCTGCTATGGATCGATTGCCGCGGGCTTGGGCGCACCGTACCGGAGCTGAAGCAGCTCATGTTCCGCGAGGCCGAGGTGGCCTTCAGTGAAGGCTCGGTATTCGGCGAACAGGGCCAGGGCTTCCTGCGGATCAACCTGGCCTGTCCGCAAGCGACGCTTGCTGAAGCGCTGGACCGCTTTATCGGAGCAGCGAGCAAATAAGCTATTCCTTGCGCAGCCTGCCAAGCTCAGCGACGATCGCTTCGATCTCGCTGATGCTGAAGCGGTCTTTGCTTGCCACAAGGTCGTAAAGGTCGCGAATATCCTCGTAGTGCGATTCATCGAAATGCGAGCCTTTGATTGCTGCACCCGACACGACCTTCAGCTTGGTTTTGATTTCTTCCACCATATATTCGACATTGGCGGACGTTTTTTGGGATAAATCCATGAGCGGTTCGCCTCTTTTCTCTTCACATGTATGAATCGGAACGCTAACATTGTAGCATGATTTCAGGGAAAAACCTACCGGATCGACAAGGTCTGGCCAAAAAAGGGGCGTCGGAAAGACGTGAAGGGTTTGGCGATTATTTTTGGGCTGTATGCGCTGGGGCTTGCGGGGCGGCTCGTGCTGCATATTCCGCTTCCCGCAGGTGTCATCGGAATGCTGCTGCTGCTCGCGGCGCTGTTCACCGGCGCTGTGAAGCTCTCGCATATCGAGGATAGTGCGCAATTTCTGCTGAAGCATATGCTGCTGTTTTTTGCACCGCTTGTCGTGACAAGTCCGCTATACATGGCAGGGATCGCGGCAGAGTGGTGGCCTGCGGCAGTCGGCTTCTTCGGCAGTGCGCTGCTCAGCCTGCTGACGGCTGCATGGGTGACGCGTTTGCTTGCGCCGAAGGCTTCCGCTGGCGAGGGGGCGAAGCGATGAGCGCGCTGTTTCGGGAGCCGCTGTTCGCGATAGCCCTTACAATCGTGGCGTACGCTGCAGCGATCGGCTTGCAGTCGAAGCGAGCTTGGCTGCATCCCTTGTTCACGACATGTGCAATCGCGGGGCTGGCGTTAGCGGTGCTGCAGATGCCGTTAGCGGACTATGCAGCAGGCGGACAATGGCTGTCCGCGATGCTGGGACCTGCGACGGTAGCGCTTGCGGTGCCGCTCTATAAGCAGTGGGCGAACGTAAAGCGGGCCTGGCTCTCCGTGCTTGGCGGAGTTACTGTCGGCACTGTGGCTTCCATGGCGGCGTCGTGGCTGCTCGTCGTCGGCGTCGGCGGATCGGCGCAGCTCGCCGCGACGATGGTGCCGAAATCGGCAACCTCGGCGATTTCGATTGAGCTTGCGGGCATGCTCGGCGGCAGCCCGCCGCTCACCGCCGCGCTGACGGTGCTGACCGGGCTGCTGGGCAGCATGGTCGGACCGCGGCTCCTTGCGCTGTTCGGCGTTCGCAGCGACATCGCGGTTGCGGTGGCGATCGGCACGGCCGCTCACGGCATCGGCACCGCCAAGCTGATTCGCGAGTCGGAGCGGCGCGGCGGCATTGCAGGGGCGGCGATGGCGCTGGCCGGAATCGCGACAGCGCTGGCGGCTATTCCGCTCTCCTACTGGCTCGGAAGCGGGGGGCCGTAACGATGGGAACCATTCGAGCAGGCAGGGGGACGTCTCGCAGCCGCAACAAGCAGCCGGTATCTTCGGGCGAGCTGCTGGGAGCGGACGCGCTGGAGCGGTATTGCGCCAAAGTCAGAGAGGCTGCCTGTGGACAGCCGATCTTGTTTATTTGCATTGGCTCGGACCGGTCGACCGGCGATGCGTTCGGGCCGCTGGTTGGGAGCGCGCTGCGCAGGGCGGGCATTGCCAGCGTCTATGGCGAGCTGAGCGACCCGCTTGATGCGGTTCGACTGCCGCAGCTGCTGCCCGAGCTGCCGCCGGAGGCGCGGCTGTTTGCCATCGATGCGAGCCTTACATATCGGCAAGAGCTGGTAGGGCTTTACTCCGCCGATTTCGGTCCGCTGCAGCCCGGCCGCTCGCTCGGCAGCACATTCGCCCCGATCGGCGATTACAGTCTGGCTGGCATCGTCGGGGTTGCGGGACCGAAGCCGTACGCGTCACTGCAGTCGGCCTCGCTGTATCACGTCATGACAATGGCGGAAGCAGCAGCTTCCGCCATCATCAAGCAGTGGGGTTCCCCTTTACTGGAGTAGTACGTCGTATATTTGTTTCCCGATCAGGAGCGCGGTCATCGTCAAGAACAACGGCTTGACGAGGGCGGCTCCTTTTTTGATGGCAAATCTTGAACCAACCGCCGCACCGACGAGCATAGCGGCAGCCATCGGAATCCCGTAATAGAAATGGACATGCTTCAGAGCGATGAACGTCAGCAGGCTAGCAATATTGCTTGCAAAGTTGAGCATCCGTGCGTTGCCCGCTGCCGTCACGTAGTCGAAGCCGAGCAGCAGGAATGCGAACATGAGGAACGAGCCCGTGCCAGGTCCGAAGAAGCCGTCATAAAACCCGATAGCAAATGCGACGACGGCGCTCAGTAGCCACGTGCGCCGCGTCATCTCCGAATAGGTGGATTCGACTCCCCAGTTCTTCTTGAATATCGTATACAAGCTCACCAGAATCAGCAGCACGACGACCATCGGCTTCAGGAACGAAGACGGCAGCAGCGTGACGATATACGAACCGATTCCCGAGCCGATAAAGGCGAACGGAAACAGACTGAGCGCAAGCTTGAGGTGGATCTTGCCCGAGCGGAGGAACGAGATGGTGCTGGATAACGAGGAAGCGGTTCCTCCCAGCTTGTTCGTGCCGATCGCAAGGCCGGGAGGAAGTCCCGCAAGCAGCAGTGCCGGCAGCGAGATGAGTCCGCCGCCGCCTACGATGGAATCGATAAAAGCGGCGATAAAGCCCGCTCCCATCAGGAAGATAATCATTTCAATTGAAAGCTGGTCCACAGATGATGTCACGCTCCAGGTTGATTAAAAAAATAGAGAACGGACTCATTATAAGCCCGGACCGCGTGATTGACAATAGCCGGCAGGTTCGTCCACAATGAGGGGAAGACGAGCCAAGGAGAGTGGTTAAGGTGATTCGCAAGCTGGAGCATATCGGAGTTATGGTTAATGATATGGATGAGTCGATCCGATTCTATACGGACGTGATGGGGATGCGGCTGGTTGATCGAGTTCGACTGGAGAATGGGCCCGAGCTTGGCTTTCTGTCCTTCGCG
>JBEPYM010000009.1:0-50816 GCA_041641375.1 Paenibacillus sp. | reverse complement strand
GAATATTAGGCCTTGCATAGCGCAAGAGAGAACCGCCGGGCTGGCGGGGATCGCCCAGTAAGGATAGCTGCGTTGGCAGTTATGTCCTGGGAAGCCCCCACTTCTGCAAGTGGTGGGAGCATGTCACTCCGGCTTGTATTTCCGCTTAAATTTCGGCTAGGGGTTCGCAGCTGCGATTACATGCGCGAAGAAGATCGGAATTTCGCTCTTTTTCCCGGAGTGCTCTATATGGTTTAATGGTAGAGTACATACATGCGAAAGGGAGAATGAGCATGACGCAACGAATGCGAATCGCGATGCAGCTCGCGCTGGCCGCCGCGATCGTAGGGTTGACCGCCTGCGGCGGAAACAAGGAGACGGAAGCGCCTCCGGTCGAGACTTCGTCGCCGTCCGCAAGCGCTTCCGCTTCTCCGAGCGAGTCCCCTTCGCCCGCGGCGGCTTTCCTGGCCCCTCTGACCGGGATGCCGGCGGAGCAGGAAGTGACGAACCGGCCTTTCTCGGTCATGATCAACAACCTCGCGCCCGCCCGGCCCCAATCGGGAATGACGCAGGCGGACGTCGTATGGGAGCTGCTTGCCGAAGGCGGCATTACGCGGTTCGTCGCCGTGTTCCAGAGCAAGGAGTTCGCCGATCCGATCGGACCGATCCGCAGCATCCGCCCTTATTACATTCAGGTCGGCGAGTTCTACGGCGGAGTGCTCGTTCACGCGGGAGCCAGCAACGACGGCTTCGCTATCCTGCAGAAGCAGAAGAAGGAGCATCTGGACGAGATCACGAACGCGGGAGCTTATTTCTACCGGGACAAGACCCGCAAAGCGCCGCACAACGTCTATTCGACGCTCGAGAAGCTGCGCGAAGGCGCGGAGAAGCGGAAGTATGCGGCTTCGGTCAACGTGCCCTTGCTGACGTTCAGCGACAGCTCTCCGGCACTTGCGACGGCGGCGAGCGCCGCGAATATCGACATCAAGTTCATGCTGTCGAGCTACAAGGTTTCCTATGCCTACGACAGCGCCAAAGGGCTGTATTACCGCTCGATCAACGATCAGCCCCACATCGACAAGAACAACGACCAACAGCTGTCCGCGGCGAACCTGGTCGTTCTGTCCGCCAAGCACGACATCAAGGACGACGTCGGCAGGTTGGTCGTCGATCTGGACAAGGGCGGAGAAGCGATTCTGTTCCAGCAAGGCAAATCGATCGCCTGCAGCTGGGAGCGCAAGGAAGGCGACGTGATCCGGCTGATGAAGGACGGTCAGGAGCTGCCTTTCGTACCGGGAGTAACCTATTACCACGTCGTGCCTACCTCCAATCCGATGGAGAAGCTGGTCACGTATCAATAAGCTCTGAACGCCGATGCAAAGGGGATGTCTCCCGGTCATTAAAGATGACTGGGGGACATCCCCTGATCTTTTATGCTCACTGGGGACGGAGCTTGGTCCGCAGCAGCGCGAACGACAAGACCGCGGAGCAGAAGACCAGCAGCGCGCCCAGCAAGTAGACGGCCCGAATGCCGACGAAATCCGCGATGAACCCCATAAGGAAAATGGATACGCCCGACGTCAGCGACAGCAGGATGCTGTGGGAGGCGTATACTTTTGGCAACTGTTCCGGAGTTGCGCTCGTCTGCAGGGCGGTCTGTTGGGCGACGTCGCGGATCTGGGAGGCAGGTCCCATCGCGACGCACAGCAAGAGCGCCAGCCAGGGCAGACTCGTCAAGCCGTAAGCGAACGTAAGCACGCTGAACAGAAGCGAACCGACAGCCATGCTGCCGATCAAGCGCCGCTGGATGGACGCGGCGATTCTGATCGCGACGATCCCCCCAAGAATGGTGCCGATATAGTAGCTGGCATTAATGTAACCCCACCATTGTTCCTCCCGGTTAAGCGCTTCTTTCACATAGACGAGCGTAAGCGCACCGATCCAGATGGCGCCGGCCATCCCCTCGACGACGTCCATCAGCGCGACCGTTCTAAGCGTCCGATTCCTCCATAGGAGCAGCCAGCCCTCCTTCATAAGAGCTTTACGCGACGGCTTCGCTTCTTCGTTCGCGTTGGCCCCTATTAGACGGGCCGAATAGATCAAGCCGCCGACCGCTATCCAGATCAGAACGACGTTCGCGGCCATGACCGGAACGTGGCCCCATTCAAGGACGGCCAGGCCGGTAAAGCTGAAGCCGGCGATCTGAACGGACTGGGTTCCGACGGCCAAGGCGCCGTTAGCCTTAACCAGACGGTCGGGGGCGACGATTCTCGGCAGCGCCGAATGAAGCAACGGGTTGCCCCATCCCTCCATGAACGAGACGGCCAGGACGACGGTCAACAGCGCGTAGACGTGCTCCGAGATCGGACCGAATGCGGCGAGCAGACCGGTAAGCAGCAGCGCTTTGGCCGCCTGCAGGCCGACATACAAAGGTTTGAACGGAAATTTTCGGTATAGCAGGGGGGAGGTCAATCCGGCGATCAGACTTCCCAGCGCGCGCAGCAGAGGAAAGAAGGAAGCGATTAGCGCCGAATCGGTAGCCTGATAGATGAACGTAGTCACGACCATAATGTATGCGACGTCCGCCAATGCGATCGTCGTCCTTGAGACCCAGTAGCCGTAAAAATGGGTTTTCTTCATATTTCTCTCCGATAACGATTAGAGTCGATTGCTGAACCCATTATAGCTCGAAATCGCTCGCTCGTCCTCCCGAGTTTCGACAGCGGCGGCAGGAATACTTCGGCGGTTTGGAACCAATGATAAGACCCTGGTCCCCCGATTTCGCCACGAATCCGTAATAAAAAATCGAAAAGAGTCGAAAGTAAGCTGTACCATGCCTGTCCGGCATGTGATAAAATAATTGAGTTAACGCACCGTTATCGCAATATTAACGGAGTGTAAATTTTAGCCAGGTACATACATGGGAAAGAAGGGCTATCCGTGTTTCGGAAAAAGGACATTTTTTTTAAGACGCTGGAGGAAATGGCGGACATCATCGTGGAAACCGTCGATCATTTCGTCAACGCCGTCAATGGAGACTTCCCGGACGTTACCGCGTTCGCGCGGGAAATGAAGGAGTTCGAGCATAAGGGAGACAAGTGCACGCACATTATTCTCACCGAGCTGAACAAAACCTTCATTACGCCGATCGAGCGGGAAGATATTATGGAGCTGATCAAGAAGCTGGACGACGTGCTGGACGGCATAGAGGCTTGCGCTTCGCGGTTCGAAATGTACCAGATTACGAAGGCCGACCCGTACATCCGGAAGTTCGGCGATTGCCTGAGACGGAGCGCGCAGGAAATCAAATCGGCGATCTATCTGCTCAGCCAGAAGAAGCTGCTCGCGATGCAGCCGCACTGCGTCAACATCAACGAACTCGAAAACGAAGGCGACGACCTGATGCGCCAAGGCATCAAAAATCTGTTTTCGAACGCCACCGATCCGATCGAGCTCATCAAGCACAAGGAAATTTACGAGCGGCTGGAACAGACGACCGATTCGTGCGAGGATGTCGCGAATACGCTGCAATCCATCATTATGCGCAATTCTTGATCGGCGCAAGCGGGGACGGAATAGAATATCATGGATTATACACTGCTGATAGTTATTATTATCGTCGTGCTGGCACTGGGCTTCGACTTCATCAACGGATTTCACGATACCGCCAACGCGATCGCGACGTCCGTGTCGACCCGCGCTTTGACGCCGA
This sequence comes from Paenibacillus sp., assembly GCA_041641375.1. GTDB lineage: Bacteria > Bacillota > Bacilli > Paenibacillales > YIM-B00363 > Paenibacillus_AK. The sequence continues at coordinate 47,125 of JBEPYM010000009.1, read as the reverse complement.
GACGGGCGATTATTCTCGCATCCGTCATGAACTTGATCGGGGCCTTAAGCTTTACGGGGGTCGCCAAGACGATCGGGGGCAAGATCACCGACCCGTTCAAGCTGGAGCACGGGCTGACGGTGGTCATCGCCACTCTGGTCGCGGCCATTGCCTGGAACCTCATTACTTGGTGGTTCGGCATTCCCTCTTCCTCATCCCATGCGTTGATCGGAGCGCTGGCCGGGGCGGCGGTCGCGTCCGAGGGCTGGAGCGGCATTAACTACTCGGGCTTCTCGTCCATTCTGCAGGGACTCGTCCTCTCTCCTTTTATCGCTTTCGGACTCGGCTTCCTGATTATGTTCCTGCTGAAGCACATCTTCGCTAATTCCAGTCCTCATCACGTGAATAAGGTTTTTCGGGGCGGACAAGTGATGACGGCGGCGTTCCAGGCGTTCACGCACGGAACGAACGACGCGCAGAAGGCGATGGGCATCATTACGATGGCGCTCGTGGCCGCGAACATTCAGTCCGATCTGGAAATCGCGCTCTGGGTTAAGCTGTCCGCGGCTCTGGCGATGGCGCTCGGAACGTCTCTGGGCGGATGGAAGATCATCAAGACGATGGGAACGAAGATATTCAAGATCGGACCGATCAACGGCTTCTCGGCCGACTTTGCTTCGGCCTCCGTTATACTGGGCGCGACGTTGACCCATTTCCCGGTAAGCACGACTCACGCGATCACCTCATCGATTCTCGGCGTCGGCTCGGCGAAGAAGTTTTCCAGCGTCAAATGGAGCATGGCCGGGCGCATCGTAATGACATGGCTGATTACGATTCCGATCGTCTCCGTCCTGGCAGCGCTCACCTATTACGTGCTCGCATTGTTCATGCATTAGACCTGCATGGTCGGAAAAATAGGCGTGGGATCACCCAAACCTGAACGCCCGAGATTGCTACAATAAGGATAGACGCTGCCATCTCTGTCCAGTCAGGAGGACTCTCCATGCATGCGTATACGGAACAGGCAAAACCGACTATCGAATTGCTGAAGGAATTTCTCGAGGGCAATCCGTCTTTCGAGGGAGAGAAGTTGGTCTTCACCGGAGTCGGCGACCGCGACGTGTATAATATATGCGCTCCGTTCCTGGATCAAGGAGAGCCGGTCATCGCCGGACGCGTGGAGGATCGCGACAAGGAGTCGTCCGAGGTGATGTTCTTCGTCGAACGCCAAGGCCGCTGGGTTCCCCGCAACGGGGCTCCCGTCTTCGCGCTCCAGGACCCGTTCGTCACGTTCGTGGGCGACGAGCTGGTGTTCGGCGGCGTCGAGGTATACTTCGACGGGGACGATCCGCATTACGTGACTTCTTGGCGCACCGTATTTTACCGGGGCTATTCCATCAGCGGGCTTGTTCCGTTCGCCAAGGGGCCCCTGACGATGAAGGATATTCGCCTGATCGAGCGGGATAACGGACGCATCGGCGTGTTCACCCGTCCGATGATGGTCGACGGCGCCCGGGCATTGATCGGTTATACCGAGATCGCGACGCTGGACGACTTGACGGAAGAGGCGATCAACGAGGCGCACCTGCTTCGCCGGCAGTTTCTGCCGGAAGAATGGGGCGGGGCGAACGAAGCCCATCGGTTGAAAAGCGGGCTGATCGGCGTGCTCGGGCATATCGCCTGGATGGAGGAGTTCAACATCCGGCACTATTACCCGATGGTGTTCGCTTACAATCCGGATAATCATCGCTATTCGCCGATCAAGCTGATCGCGACGCGGGCGATGTTCCCGGACGGCCCGGCCAAAAGGCCCGACCTGCAGGACGTCATCTTCAGCGGAGGGCTTGTCAGGCACGGCGATGGAACCGCTTCTCTCTACACGGGGGTCAGCGACGCCGAGGCGCACGTCATACGCATTCCGGATCCGTTCCTGGAATATGAGAGCTAACAAGAAGAAGAGGCTAATCCCGGGCTGCCGACTACCGGGGATAGCCTCTTTTTGAACGATTCAGCAAGTATTAAAATTCGCTATTTCCTTATCCGAATCGTCGCCGACAAAACGCATTCATCGTCCAGAGTACGCTGAAGGCGTTTTGCTTGACTATCTGCGCTTGGTCGGCCGGCGCTTGCGCGTTCCCCTCCGCGGAGGGGGGCGCCGCCTCGTCCGCCGGCGCGACGAGCCGCTCTTGGCGTTGGCCGTCGCGGCCGTGCCGCCTTTGCCGAGGAACAGCTTAAGCATCGGCGTCACCTGCTGCATCGTGGACATGAATTTCTGGACCTTCCCCATCGTCGAGATGACCCCTTCGATGCCGCCCATGCGATCGAACATCGTTTTCAGATCGCCAAGGTTGGAAAGGTTGAAGGGGAGGGCGCTTTTCGTCGCGGGGACGACCGTCGCCTGGACGGGGAGCGCCGCTTCATCTATAACGGCGGGAGGGCCGGAGAACGGGCCTCCGATGCCGGGGAAATCGTTCTGTCCGAATTCCGGAGTCCAGCTTTGCAGAGAGGGAGCTTGCGGATCGGTCATAGGATCACACCCTTTCTTCAACATAGACTATGCCGGGCTGGAGCCTTCGGAATGGACGAATGCCCGCGCCCAAGTACATTTTACCTCTGTAATGCGTGAATACGGTGATGCTTGAACTGTAAGCGGCTACGCAGTACAATGGAACCAAGCGAGATCGATGCGCTGCGCTTGTCGACTGGCGCGCTGCGGCCGTCGTCCAAGCCCATCGGATCGAGGAAAGGATGCGTGCGCATGCAACTGAAGAAGCTGAACGATAAATCGATAGATCAACTGTTCGAGGCGATTCTCACGCTGAAGAGCGTCGAGGAGTGCTACGTCTTTTTTGACGATCTGTGCACGGTGAACGAGATTCAATCGCTGTCTCAGAGACTCGAAGTGGCGCGCATGCTCGGCAAAGGCAATACATACAACCAGATCGAGACGGAGACGGGCGCGAGCACGGCGACGATCTCCCGCGTGAAGCGCTGCTTGAACTACGGCAACGACGGATACAAGCTCGCCCTGGAACGTCTGGGCCGCTTCGGCAACGACGGGAACCCGGAGAACGGCGGCTAATCTACTCGAACTCATCTACCGGAACGCCAATGTCCTGTTGGCGTTTTTTTTCGTGAATGAGGAGTATAAAATTCGCTATACTTTTCTGAAACACCCCCGACAAAAACGCGATTCTGCGTCTAGAGGACGCTAAAGACGCTTTTGCTTGGTGACTCTGAAAGCTAATACCAATGGTTCTTCAACCACTCGGATGACCCAGAATAGGACGGAACGGTTTGGGCGGAAAACCCGCGTTATTTTTGTCGAATGGGGAAAATACGCAGATTTAGAGCGGAAAAACCTCTTTATTTTTTCCGAAACAGGTTAATCATGGGAATAGAGCGGGAAATCCGCTTTAAATCGCTCGAAAAGTTGCGGCAGCGGAAATTAAAGCGGAGTTTCCGCTTAAAATCTACAAGGCGTGTACGCTTAATCGAACGGATCGAGCTGGGCAGCCCACAGCGGATGGTGCTGGAAAAGACGGCTCGGACGCATTCGCCGACTTCAAGAACGGGCAGCTGGCCCGTTATTTCTTGTTTTACAGGTCTCCCTGAATGGAAATTCGCACTAAAAAATCATATTGCTAGCAGCGGAACCGGTAAGTTATGCTAAAGTTGGCCTTGGCCAATTTTGTGTCGGCACAACGGGGGATATCTATGCGTTTCTGGCAGTCCGTACGCTTCAAGATCGTCGTCGGCTTTTTTCTGGTGCTGCTGCCTATCGTCGCCTTCGTCATCTACAACAATCTGTATGCGATCCGCGTCGTGAAGGAGCAGATCTCGTCGCACTACAACATTTTGCTGGCCGAATACGTGCGCAACAACGACAAGAGCATGCTCGACTACTACCATTACTTGATCAATCTGGAGCGAGAGCAGGAGATTCAGGCTCTGCCGCTGCTGGAGACGTCCAGCGACGAATATACGCTGTCCAAAACCCGCTTGCGCGAGAAGCTGGCGATCGACTCGATCTTCTACAGCTCGCTGATCGATACGTTCTTCGTCTACTCGGATAAGTCCGGGGAGCTCGTCTACGCGACGCAGTACGTCTACAATTCGCTGGATAAGCTGGACGTGCTGTCGGCCTGGGCGAAGAAGAACGTGCCGAAAGGCATTCCCGACCGGGAGCGCCGCTGGGACCTGACGAGAATAGCCGGGCAGACGTTCCTGATGAAGACGCACGATCTCGGCTTCAAGACGATCTCGGGAGCGCTGATCCAGGCGGAGGCGCTGCAGAGCGTCATGAACAACTTCGACGTGGGGCAGGACGGGGCGGTATTTTTGCTCGATGCCGCTGGAAGCGTACTCACGGAAACCGAATACGCGCCGCTGAAGGATACCGCGTTCACGGCCAAGCTGAGAGAGTTGAACGGAGTGAAGACGGGGCTCGTCTACAACGGAGAATCCTACATCGTGCTGACCCAGCCGTCCCAATACGCCGATGTCCGCTACACGCTGATGATGAAAGAATCTCATATTCTGAAAAATCTTCCCTTTTTCCAAAAGGTGCTCAACTTCTGGATGCCGCTGTCGCTGGCGGTCATCTTGTCGATCTATCTGCTGTTTCTGCAGCGGGTCATGTTCCAGCCGTTCGTCCGCCTGATCCGCGGCATGCGCAAGCTGGGACAGGGGCAATTCGACACTCGCCTGCCGGCGCTCGCGGACAGCAGCGAATTCAGCTTCCTGTCGGGAACGTTCAACAAGATGGCCGAGCAGATCGAGAGCCTGAAGATCGACGTCTATGAGGAGCAGCTTCGGCTGCAGCGGGCGGAGTACAAGCATCTGCAAATCCAGATCAATCCGCATTTCTACATGAACAGCTTGAATATCATCTACAATCTGGCCGCGCTGAAGGATTTCAAGACGGTGCAGAAGCTGTCGCTGCACTTGGCCGATTATTTCCGTTTCCTGATGCTCGGGCATCGAACCGTCGTCCGGCTGGAGGACGAAATCCGCCATATCGAGCACTATCTCGAAATCCAGAAAATCCGCTACGTCAACAAGCTGGAATACGCGATAGTGGTTTCCCAGGAGTATATGAGCTGGGAGATTTCACCGCTGATGCTTCAGCCTTTCATCGAGAACAGCGTCATTCACGGGTTGAACAAGCGCGTGCAGGACGGCACTCCGTTCCGGATCTCCATTCGCTGCGAGGACGATGCCGACGAGCCCGGGAAGTACGCGCTGCTCTCGATCGAAGACAACGGTCCGGGCTTCCCGGAGACGCTGCTCGCGGAATTGAACGCTTCCGCCTACGTCGCGCGGTCGGCGGACAACCATCTGGGCATCTGGAACGTTCTGCGGCGATTCAAGATGCTGTACGGGGGCAAGGGCGATATGGTATTCCGCAACGGAGAAAAGGGAGGAGCCTGCGTGCTGGTGAAGCTGCCGAGAGAAAGGGACCGTTCGTTCGAGATCGAGGAGAACGCCGCCGCGGCAAAGGAGGAGAAGTCCGATGCTGACGATGCTGGTCGTTGACGACGAGCTGTACGCTTTGAAGGGGATTACGCAAGGGATCGACTGGAGCGATCTGCCGATCGGCACGATTCTCGAAGCGGAGAGCGTCGCCGAGGCGAAAAGCCATATCGAGCGGCAAGCGGTCGACTTGCTGATCTCCGATATCGAGATGCCGGAAGCGAACGGGCTGGAGCTGCTCCGTTATATTCGCGAAGCGAGCCCGCAGACGCTGACCGTGTTCCTGACGGGGCATGCCCGGTTCGAGTACGCGCAGGAGGCGCTGCATATGGGCTGCTTCGATTACGTGCTGAAGCCGATCGACCACGAGGCGCTCAAGGGCATCGTCGCGCGAGCGATCGAGGAGGCGAAGCGCCGCCGGGAGCAGGCCGACTTCGAGAAGAAGCTGGACGACTACCGCCGCCAGTGGGTCAGCCAGCTGCCGATTCTGGTAGACCGGTTCTGGCGCGAGCTGCTGGAAGGGCGGTTCGGCTTGTCGCCGGAGAGGCTCGATCGGGAGTTCGCGCAGCTGGACATTTCGCTTACCGCGGAGAAGGGGCGGGTGCTGCCGATTCTGCTCAGCGTGGAGCAGTGGGACGTCGAACTGGATTCCCGGGACGAGAGCATTATGGAATACGCGCTGCGCAAGGCGGCGGCGGAGACGATTCTCGGAGAGCGCGCCGGAACGGTCGTGCAGGACCCCGGAGAGTTCAGCCTGGGCCTGCTGTATTTGAGCGAATCCGACGCTCCGGACCGGCAGGCGCTGCTGCGGCGCTGCGGGCAGTTCGTGCAGGCTTGCCGTGATTATTTTCATTGCCGGGTGTCCTGCTATCTGGGCACTCCGGTTCGTCTGGCCGAGCTGCCGGCCGCCGTGGGGCGGCTGCTGCAGCTCGAACGCGCCAACGTCACCGCTTCGCAGACCGTGATCGACGCGACTGTCGGGTGCGAGGAAACCCAGGGAGGGCAGCCGGTCGCGCTGCCTTCCTTCCTGGAGTGGGGGATTCTGCTCGACAACGGACGTCTGGATGAATTGATTCGCGCGATCGAAGCGGCGACCGATCAATTCGGAAGGGAAGCGGCCGGGAGGGAGACGCTGGAGCTGTTCCGGCACGGCTTGCTGCACTTGCTCTATCAAGCCGCCTTCCGGGGGGGCGTATCGGTGTATGAGATGCTGGACCCGTCGGATCTGGCCGATTCCCAAGCGGTCAAGTCTCCTCAAGCGCTGAGGGCGTGGGCGGTCCGCCTCGTTCGCAAATGCGCGGAGGCGCTCCAGGATCGAACGAGAGATTCGTCGGCTATCGTCGCGAAGGTGCAGTTGTTCATTCAGGACAATCTGCAGAAGGAGCTGAATCGCGACGACATCGCCCGGTCGGTGTTCCGCAATCCGGCATACGTGTCCCGGCTGTTCCGCAAGGAGACCGGACTGTCGTTGACCGACTACATCGCGCAGTGCCGAATCGAGCGGGCCAAACGGCTGCTGGCGGAGACGAACGACAAGATCAGCCACATCGCGGAGGATCTGAGTTACGTCCACTTCTCCTACTTCGCGAAGCTGTTCAAGAAAATGACGGGGCTGTCCCCTCAGGAATATCGCAAGAAGCATCAGATCATGCGCTGAACGTGAACGCGTCCCCCGCGTTCGTCCGACGATCCGCCCTTCGCGGGCCGGAGTCGGGCGAGGCGGGGGATGTTTTGCGTTTGCTTGCTTGCGGGAGCGAAGGAAAAGGTTTTCTGCGCGAAAAGTCACAAAAGTGCTATGTAGGTCATGCCAGTAGATAGATGGGGACGAAGGCGCGCGATAAAATGAGGACACAGACAAAGATTGCCAATAAGCATAAAGGATTGTGATAGGAATGGAGCAAGCATCCGCAGCCGCGCAGACGGTGAAGCGCCGGATCTTCCGCGCGAAGCCGGCCAAGTCGAAGCAGGGGCATTTTCGCCGGTTCGGCGCCTTCTACATCATGATGGCCCCGTCGATTATCTTCCTGCTGATCAACAACTATATTCCGATGGTCGGCTCGCTCATCGCCTTCAAGAACATTAAGTTCGCGCCCGGAGAAACGTTGTTCGAGAGCTTCCTGCGCAGCCCTTGGGTCGGCATGTTCAACTTCGAGTTTCTGTTCAAGACGTCCGACGCCTGGCTCATTACGAGGAACACGGTGCTGTACAACGCGACGTTCATCGTCCTGAACACCGTGATCGGCATCGCTTTCGCCATCATGTTCAACGCGATGCGCAACCGGATGCTGGCCAAGTTCCATCAGACGACGATGTTCCTGCCCTTTTTTCTCTCGATGGTTATCGTCAGCTATCTCGTCTACGCCTTCCTGAACAACGAGCTGGGGCTGATGAACAAGGTGATCCTGCCGCTGTTCGGCGCCAATCCGGTCGAGTGGTACAGCGATCCGAAATGGTGGCCGCTCATCCTGCCGCTCGTCAACACCTGGAAGGGGATCGGCTATTACGCGATCATCTTCATGGCGGCGATCATCGGGATCGACGACGAATATTACGAGGCCGCGACGATCGACGGGGCGTCCAAGTGGAGGCAGATTACGTCGATTACGATTCCGCTGATCCGTCCGGTCATTATCGTTATGGTGCTATTGCAGGTGGGGAGAATTTTCAACGCGGATTTCGGCCTGTTCTGGCAAGTGACCCGCAACGCCGGGGCGATCTACGATACGACTCGGGTTATCGATACGTACGTCTACCAGAGCTTCATCAACGCGGGGGATATCGGAATGTCGTCGGCGGCCGGATTGTATCAGGCGGTAGTCGGATTCGTGCTGGTGTTCACGGCCAACCTGGTCATCCGCAAAATCAGCAAAGACGACGCCTTGTTCTAGAAGCATAGCGCGGATTAGGAGGGTCTACCATGTCACAAGCTGCCGGCGTCAAAACGCCCAGCCTGAAGCTGGCCAAGCAAGTCTCGGGCGGCGCGAACTTCGCGATTAATATTTTCTTCTGGATCTATACGTTCCTGTGCGTGTTTCCGCTGATCGTGGTCGTCATCGCCTCGTTCACGGACGAGAATACGATTCTGATTAACGGTTACAGTCTGTTTCCGGAGAAATGGAGTCTTGGAGCCTACGATTTCCTGCTCAAGGATTGGCAGGCGATCGTGAAATCGTACGGATTTTCCATTCTGCTAACCGTGCTCGGCACGCTGATCAGTCTGGCGATGATGGCGCTGTACGCTTTTCCCATCTCGCGCAAGGATTATCCGTACCGTAACTTTTTCTCCTTCTTCATGTTCTTTACGATCTTGTTCAGCGGCGGACTCGTTCCGTTCTACCTCGTCTATACGCAGGGGCTTCATCTTCAGAACACGCTGTTCGTGCTCATGATGCCCTATTTTATAAGCGGATTTTTCGTTCTGCTCATTCGTACCTTCTTCTCCAACTCGATTCCGAAGGAGCTGTACGAATCGGCGAAGATCGACGGCGCGGGAGAGTGGCGAATTTTCTTCACGGTCGTACTGCCGCTGTCCATGCCTGTGCTCGCAACGGTCGGTTTGTTCACGACGCTGAACTATTGGAACGACTGGTTTCTGAGCCTGCTGTTCATTACCGATCCCGAATCGGTCGTCAGCATTCAGTACCGGATGTACAAGACGCTGCTCGATATTCAGTATCTCAGCGCGAATGCCGCGGCGTACTCCGCTCTGGCGGCGAACAATCCGAATTTCACGATGCCGGGCGAGACGGCCCGGATGGCGATGGCCGTCGTCGGAATCGGACCGATTATCTTCGCTTATCCGTTCTTCCAGCGCTACTTCGTAGAAGGATTAACGGTCGGCGCTGTCAAAGGTTAGAGTCGGGAAAGGCTTCTACCGGTTTACCGGCCGGTTGAGCATAAATCCATGTTGAAGAAAAGGGAGGCACCACCATGTTCAGAAAGAGCAAATCCTGGACGCTGATGCTCGCGACCGTCATGACGCTGGTCATCGTTCTTGCAGGCTGCGGCGGCAACAACAATAATGAAGGTTCCGCGTCGCCGTCCGCTTCCTCTGCGTCGCCTTCGGCCTCGCCGTCCGAATCGGCAGCTTCTCCGTCCGAGTCCGCGGCACCGTCCGAAGGGGTCGACGTCAGCAAGCTGGATCCGGTCGAATTGTCCTTGTACATCCCGGGAACTCCTCCGAAGGACGAGAAGAAGGTCGAACAGAAGATCAACGAGTATTTGAAATCGAAGATCAACGCTACGCTGGACATTCGCATGCTCGACTGGGGGCAATACGACCAGAAAATGAACCTGTACGTCTCCGGACGCGAAGTGATGGACATCATTTTCACGGCTTCCTGGAACGGTCACGCCACGAACGTGGGCAAAGGCGCTTACCTTCCGCTGAATGAAGGGCTGCTGGATCAATATGGCCAAGGCATCAAGAGCGTTGTCTCCCAAGCCATTCTGGACGGCGCGCAGATCAACGGTAAAAACTACGGCGTCCCGGCGCTGAAAGAGATGGCGGAGCAAGGCGGCATTCTGTACCGTACGGATATCGCCGAAGAGCTCGGCTTGACGGAAAGAATCCAAGCGGCGAAATCGCCGGCCGATCTCATCCCGATTCTGGAGGAAGTGAAGGCCAAGAAGCCGGACTGGACGCCGCTGTACGTCAAAGACGGCGAAAACCTCAACTCGCACTATATGAACAAATTCGACTTCTTCGGCGATACGAAGCTGGAAGGCGTCGTTCTGAAGGACGGCACCGATACGACGATCAAGCCGGTCATGGAGTATCCGGTCTACAAAGAGTATCTGAACATCGCCCGCGAAATGTTCACGAAGAAGCTGGTGAACGCGGATGCCGCGACGTCCCAACTGTCGCCTACAGACGCTCTGAAGAAGGGCAACGTGTTCATGGTCGTATCCCCGCTTAAACCGGGCAAAGACGCGGAAATGGCGGGCTCGACGAACTTGCCGGGCAAGATCGGTCAAGTCGGCATTACGTCGATCACGACTTCCACGGGCGAGACGACGGGCTCGATGCTCGCCATCTCCTCGACGTCGAAAAATCCGGAGCGCGCGATGATGTTCGTCGACCTGCTCTACACGGATAAATACCTGAACAACCTGATCAACTTCGGGATCGAAGGGGAGCACTTCACGCTGAACGGCGAAGTGATGTCCGACGCTCCAGGCAAACCGAACTACATTGCCGGCGCTTCGACGTGGATGCTTGGCAACCAGTTCCTGAACTATATCTGGGACACGGAAGCTACGGACAAATGGGAGCAGTTCCAGAGATTCAACGAAGGCTCGATCAACTCCCCGGCGCTCGGCTTTACGTTCGACGCGGAGCCGGTCAAGACGCAGGTGGCGGCGCTCAAAAACGTGCAGTCGCAATACGCTCCGGGCCTGGAGACGGGCGCGGTCGATCCGGCGAAGGTCGACGAGTATTACAACAAGCTGAAGCAGAACGGTCTGGACGACGTGATCGCCGAGAAGCAGAAGCAGTTGGACGCGTTCCTCGCTTCGCGTTAAGTTTAGCTGGCAGCCGTCAGGGGTAATCCCCCTGACGGTTTTTTAGGTTTATTGCAAGGGAACGACGGACGCAACATTCCCGACAAGTTTGTTTACATTTTTGAAATATCCGTTTTTATTTTCGGAACATCCGTTTGATACAATCGGGAGGCGCTTATATAGAAGGCACAGGGCAGGATAGCATACTGCCGCTAGAGAAATGGAATCCGGGATAGAAAGGGAGAGAATGATATGATTCGTTTCACTCAGGCTATGAAAATCCTGTCGATTGTCGCTGCGGCCTGCGCGCTTGCGGCTTGTACGGGAGGCAACGAGCCGACCGCTTCTTCACCGACTCCGTCGGCGCAAACGTCCGGCGGCGGCGCCGCGACGCCGCCTGTCGCCGAATCCTCCGCACCTCCGGAGCAGAGCGAACCGGCGGGACGCCCGCAGACCGCCAGCTTCGAGCTGATGACGGGAGAGGGCTACCGGCAGGTTCCCGCCGTATTGCATCATGGAGAAGACTTCTCCTTGTACGTATTCGAGGGCTTCGGTTTCGACAAGGCGTCCGACCGGCTGAGTCTGACGGCTAACGACGAGAATTACGTCGATATCGAGCGGCTGTCGGAGGATGCGGACTTGAAGGCGCTTCGAGAGTCCGCCGAGCAGGAGTTCAAGGAATTCGGCAGCTTATTCGACTATAGCGGCCAGCTGGTGGAGCATCCGCTGGGCCATGCCGAGCTGTATCTTCAGTACAGCGGAACGGCCGGCGTCCATGATTTCATCGTCTGGAAGTCGGAGGCGGGGGACCGGTTTGCCTTCCGTCTTCACCATTCGAAAAGGGAGGAAGCTTCGGCGTTCGCCGCTCCGGTCTGGGAGTCGCTGTCCACGGTGCAGGGAGAATAAATCCAGGGCGCCGCGAAAAGCCGGCCCGCCCACTGCCTATGCGGCGGCGGTCGGGCCGGCTTTTCGCGCGGCTATTTCCGCAAGGAAAAGTCGAGCTCGACGATGCCGCTCCTGATCGGCTTGGCGTTCCAGTCCGTATACGCGAGCCGCTGGCCGGAAGGGCTCCAAGCGGTCGTTGCCGGTTCGATATCGACGGCGATTCGGACGGACTCGTCGGTAAGCAAGTCGTACAGATAGAGCCCCCTGCCTGCGGCGCCGCTCGCATCGGCCTTTCGGCCATAAGCGATCATTCGCTGATCCGGCGACCACGAAATGCCGCTCAGCTCCGTCCCTTCGGCAATCGTTCTCCGGTTCTCTCCGTTCGCGTCGCTCAGAACGAGACTCGTTCCGGAGCCGGTGATCTGCAGCGTCAGAAGCCGGTGTCCGTCCGGAGAAGGAAGCACGTCGAGGACGCGGTCGAGGTTCAAGCCCGTCTTCTCCAACGTCGCCAGGTTCAGCGCCTTAAGCGACTCGTCGGACACGGTGTTGTAATAGAGCGCGTCTCCGACCTTCTCGACCAGAATCAAGCCCGACTCCTCCAACTCGTCGATCGCCGAGATCCGGCCCTCCCCTGTCGCAATGTAAGCTCCGCCGCTGTAAGCCGCGCCGACGATCGTCTCCGAATCGGCCCAGCCGGCGCTGACGGCGCCTGCGATCGGCTCCCCTGTCAGTCTGAACGCCTCCGTCGTATCCAGGTTCAGGACGGAATAGACCGGATCGCCGAGCGAATATTCCTGGTAGATCAGGCGTTTCTTGTCGGGCGAGAGGATGGCGCCGCCAAGATGCGCGTTTTTCTTTTGCAGAAGCAGCGTGTACTGTCGCGTATCGAGGTCGTACAGGTACAGGCTTCGGGGATATGAATCGGCTAGCTCAGCCATACTCATCTTGCCCAGAGACTCGTTTTCCTTCGCCGCGACGACCGTATGCTCGTCCACCCAATCCATCATTTCTACCTCTTCCAGCCGATCCATTTTTGCCACGGACACGCCGGGTTCTCCCGATCGGCTGCCGGCATCGTCGATGACCGTGATCGTCCTTCCCGGTTCCTTAATGACCGTGCGGCCCCCGGTCCCTTCGGTGGAGCAGGCCGCGAGCGCGAACAGCAACACCGGCAAGAGGAGCCTTCTCCATGTCTTCATTCGTTCGCCTCCTCGTTAGTCTCGTCGTGTCGGGCATTCGGAGCCGACGACCCGTAAGCCGGAAAGACGATGCGGAACAGGGTGCCCTCCGAATCGGCGCTCGCGAGCGCGATGGAGCCTCCTTGCGATTCCGCATATTTCTTGGCCAGCGAGAGGCCCAGTCCGGCGCCGCCGCTCTCCCGCGACCGGTTTCGGTCGACGGTGTAGAACGGCTCGAAAATCTTGTGGACGACTTCCTTCGGAATCCCGATTCCGGTATCGGCAATCTCGATGACGACTTGTCCGTCGGCGGATGCCGTCTTCACGCGGATGCGGCCTCGGGCTTTGTTGTACTTGATGGCGTTGTCCATCAAGTTCACGAGCACGATGGAGAGGCTGTCCGGATCGGCATCCACGTAAGCCTCGTTCAGATCGGTCTCCGTCGCGATGCCGAACTTGTCCATTTTCCCCTTCAGGCTGTCCAGCACCGTCAGTACCGCTTGCCGCACGTCCACCTTCCTCTTGCTGTATTCGAATTCGTATTTGTCCAGGGCGGACAGCTGCAGCACCTTCTCCACCATCTCGTACAGCCGCTGCGTATCGGCGAGAATGTTCGATTTGGCGGTTGCAAGCAGCTTCTCGTCGTCGGGATACATGTCCAGCAGATCGATATAGGCTTTGATCGAGGTGAGCGGAGTTTTGAACTCGTGGGTGACGTTGCCGATAAACTGCTTCTGCTGCTGATCGAGCTCGGACAATTTGCGAACGGCCAGCGCCAGCTTCTCTCGTTCCTCGTCCTTGTCTCGCATCGTCTTGCGGATCTGTCGGCTCATCATGCGAATCCCTTCGCTCAGTTCGCCGATCTCGTCTTTGCGCCTGAGTACGGAGGGATCGAAGTTTCCTGCGCGAATCCGGTCCACCGTCCCGTTCAGCTTGATGATTCCGCGGGCGAACGAATTGAAATAGAAATAGGCGAGAACAAAGCTGAGAATAAAAACGCCCGCGCCGATAGAGATAAACAACTGCTTGATCTGATTATAGAACGTCCGGTTGTTCGACAGGGAGTCGCGGAACTGCACGACTCCGGCCTGTTCGCTGCCGATCCGCAGCGGGGCCAGGTAATAGATGGAGTCGTTTTCCTCCAGGTAAGCCGTCTTGTCGTTAAGCGCGAAGCCCAGCGTTCTCCGGATGCCTTCGGACGATGCGGCGAGCGCCGGATTCGCGTTGAGTGCCCGGCCTTCCCGGTCGTACAGCTCGACCGCTTGCCCTGTGATCAGCTCCAGCTGCTCGGCGAATTCCCGACCTTTGGCCGCCAGGAAGGCATGAGGGACCTTGTGGGACTCTCCCATCAGCGTCTGAATAAAATAGATATTCGCGGTCGCGGCCTGTTGGGCGAAATATTGCTCCAACTGGGTTCGCTGATTTTGCTTAATGCCTTCGAGCGCGAGCAGGCTGAGGATAAACACCGTAAGCAGCAGCAGGGCGGCCAGAAAAATGCTGAATTTCAGCTTGATGCTAATTCTCACGATAGCCTCCCAACGCTTTGTAACCGACGCCGTGAACGGTTTGGATCATCTCGCCCCGATCCTCGCCCAGCTTTTTACGCAGCCTCTGCACGTGAATGTCGACGGTTCGCGTACCGCCGATATACTCCAGGCCCCAAACCCGATCCAGAAGCTGCTCTCTCGTAAATACCCGGTCTGGGCTGGAGAGCAGCAGCGTCAGCAGGTCGTATTCTTTGGGCGTCAGCTCCAGCTTGCGAGTTCCGACGAAGGCGGTCCTGTTGCCAAGCTGCAGCTTGACGCCGCCCAGAGAGAGCTCAGCTGGCTCCTGCGGCTCTCCCGCGGCCTGCATTCTCCTGAGCAAGGATTTCAACCGGGCGAGCAGTTCCCGCATGTCGAAGGGCTTAGTCAGATAGTCGTCGGCGCCGAGCTCGAGCCCCAACACCTTGTGGACGATATCCTCCTTGGCCGTCAGCATGATGACGCCTATGCGCCCTTTACCGCGCAGGTTCTTCAGAATCTCGTAACCGTCCATTCCGGGAAGCATGACGTCGAGGATAAGCGCGTCGGGTCGGAAAAGAGGCAGCCGCTCAAGCGCCGCGTCCCCGCGATCGACGACTTCGACGAGATAGCCTTCTCTTCCCAGGGCGTAAGCGATCGCTTCCGCGATTTTCCTCTCGTCCTCAATGACCATAATTTTATCGCTCATGAACGAATCCTTCCATTCTTGTCATGGATATCTGCTCTGTTTTATCTTATCATATTCGGGCTCGTCTTACGGATCGCGAACTTCGTCGGGCGGAGGCCCGAGGCCGGGGACGGAGGGCTTGGTCTACGTTGACATTGGCTTGACGATTCGCTAGCATGAATAGAAAGCATATGGCAGCGAGAAGAAAGGAGCAGGCTCTTGGACAAACGAGGCTTGTTGGTCATTAGCCACGGCTCCAGGGAACGAGATTGGATCGCTTTGGTTGACGAGACGATCGGGCGCGTTCGAAGCGAGCTCGGAAACGATTTGAGAATAGAGGCCGTCTTCCTCGAATTGGTGGAAGGGCGGCTAATTCAGGACGGGATCGACCGGCTGCTCTCGGAGGGCGTGACGGAAGCGTTGGCCATTCCGTTATTCGTCTCCTCCGGCAGCACTCATGTGAACGAGATCGGCTGGGCGCTAGGGGCCTATCCGGAGGCGAGGGTCGCGACCGAACTGGAGAGGTTCGAGCTCGGTTCGCTGTGCCTGCATTACGGATATCCGATGGGCGAAGCCCCGGAGGTCGACCGCATCGTTCTCGACAGGCTGAGAGGGCTGTCGCAGGAGCCGTCCAAGGAGAGCATTCTGCTGATCGGACACGGCAGCGAGGAAGAGGGCTTCCGAGAGAGCTGGGAGCGGGAGCTGAGCGGGATCGCGGACCGGGTCGGGGGAATAGGCGGTTTTAGCTCCCGGGAGACGGCGCTGCTGCTGCCTAATCAGGTGGAGGAACGGATCGCCGCGGTAAGGCGCGAGCATCCCGGCAACCGGATTCTGGCGGTTGGGCTGTTCTTAAGCGAAGGGTATTTCACCCGGACGGTCATTCCCCGCGAGTTGGATCGCTCCGGAGAGCGGTCGGCATGCCGGTACGACGGAGCGGCGCTGATGCCGCATCCGGACGTCGCCGCGTGGGTCGTGCGGCAGGCGCGAGAATGGCAGGAATGCAAGGCGCGATAGAGAGCGAGCGGGGCGGCCGGCCGCGATACGACATCGGATAGACCGGAGGATCGGCTGCGCTGCCAGGGACAAAGAGTACGGGCTTCTTTATATTTCGTATGGAGAGGCGCGACTTGCGTGTTACGTAACGGGGAATCCGGATTGAGAAAATGAGAGGGGATCTTGTTGGATATTATTCGGGCACGATTAATCTATAATCCGACCTCCGGTCGGGAAGAAGCGAAGCGCAAGTTGGGCGCGATTTTGCAGCGTCTGGAGAAGGGCGGCGTAGAGACGTCCTGCCACGCGACGGAAGGCAAGGGAGACGCGGCTTTGGCTGCCCAGGAGGCGGCGGAGCGCGATTTTGACATGGTCATTTCCGCAGGTGGGGACGGTACGTTAAACGAGGTCGTGAATGGCTTGTCGGTGTGCAAGCGGCGGCCCGCGCTCGGCATTCTACCGCTGGGCACAACGAACGATTTTGCGCGGGCGCACGGCATTCCCCGGAAGTGGGAGAAGGCCTGCGATCTGATCACGAAACGCTATACGAAGCCGGTCGACGTCGGACAGGCCAACGACAGATATTTCATCAACATTGCCGGCGGCGGCTCGCTGACCGAACTAACTTATGAAGTTCCGAGCAAGCTCAAGACGATGGTCGGACAGCTTGCCTATTATATGAAGGGATTGGAGAAGATTACGCGTCTTCATCCGACCCGGATGCAGATTAGGGCTGAGGGTGTCGGCGAGTTCGACGAGGAATTCATGCTGTTCCTGATCGCCAACAGCAACTCCGTGGCGGGCTTCGACCGTCTGGCTCCGCATGCGAGCACTTGCGACGGCGTGTTCGACGTGCTGGCTCTGCGCAAATGCAATCTGGCGGAGTTTATTCGCCTTGCCACGATCGTGCTGCGCGGGGAAGACATTCTGGACGATCCGCACATCATCCATTTCCAGACGAACCGGGTCGAAGTGGATTCCGACGACCGGGTGCAGCTTAACGTAGACGGAGAGTTCGGGGGCACGCTTCCTTGCTCGTTTCATTTGCTGCCCGGGCACCTCAACGTCATCATGGACGAGTATGGAGAATCCTCCTACAGCAAGCACGGCGCAGGGCGGGCGCTTCAGTTATGAGGAGCGGGGGAAAGGGCAAAGGCAGAGGGAACGGAACGACGGTGCGCTCAAAGCGCGGAGAATCCGCGAAGCCTAATCGAAATGACAGGACCGGCAGGGCGCGCTTCGCTCCTTCGTCGCTTGTCGGCGTTCCGGTTCGGGTCGGGGATCGGATCGAGAGCGATATCGTCGGACTGACGCATGACGGAGAAGGGGTAGGCCGCGTGGAGGGCTATACCCTCTTTGTTCGTGGCGCGCTTCCCGGAGAGCGGGTGCGGGCGGAGGTGCTGAGCATCGGCAAGTCGTTCGGCCGCGCCCAGATGACGGAACTGTTGAAGCGCGGAACGGGAGGGCGAGTCGAGCCCCCTTGTCCGATCCACGACTCATGCGGCGGATGCCAGCTTCAGCATCTGGACTATCAGGAGCAACTCAAGTGGAAAAGGCAGCATGTTGTCGATAATTTACAGCGGATCGGGAAGCTGAGGGTGGCGGGGAAAGAGGATGGACGAGTTCAAGCCGGCGTGGAGAAATCCGGGGACGGCAAGTCGGGAGAAGTTGCTCTCAACCAGCCGGGTCAAGGATCTTCAGGCGATCGTGCGGCTGTGATCGTGCACCCGACGATCGGAATGGACGAACCTTGGCGATATCGGAACAAGGCTCAAGTTCCGATCGGCTATGGCGAAGGCGGGTTGATCGGCGGCTTCTACGAAATGGGGAGCCACGATATCGTCGAGATGGATACGTGTCTCATTCAGCAGGAGGAGAACGAAGAGACGGTGCGAGCGGTGAAGGAAGCCGCTCGAATGC
Organism: Paenibacillus sp.; assembly: GCA_041641375.1. Taxonomy (GTDB): domain Bacteria; phylum Bacillota; class Bacilli; order Paenibacillales; family YIM-B00363; genus Paenibacillus_AK. Next base: position 29,003 of record JBEPYM010000009.1, on the reverse strand, counting down.
TGGGGCTGTCCGCCTATAACCGAGCGACGGGACGCGGACTGCTCCGTCATGTCGTCGTGCGATACGCTCGGACGACTGGCCAGCGCATGGTCGTTCTGGTCACGAACGGGCGCGATATCCCTCACGCTCAGGAACTTGTTGGTCTGATCCGGGAACGGGTACCCGGCATCGCAAGCATCTGCCAGAACATCCAGACGGCGGAGACTCCGGTCGTCTTCGGCGACGAAACCCGCACGCTGTGGGGCGAAGACGTTATCTACGACGAGATCGACGGCATTCAGTTCGCCATTTCGCCTCGCTCGTTCTTCCAAGTGAACCCGGAACAGACGGTTCGACTGTACGGCAAAGCTGTGGAATATGCCGCGTTGACCGGGCAAGAGACCGTCATCGACGCCTACTGCGGCATCGGCACGATCTCTCTTTTCCTCGCCCGCCATGCCGATCGCGTATTCGGCGTGGAAATCATCCCGGAAGCGATCGAGGACGCTCGCCGGAACGCTGCGATCAACGGAATGAACAATGTCGAGTTTGCCGTCGGCGCGTCGGAGGTTGTGATGCCCCGCTGGCAAGCGGAGGGCATCACTCCAGAGGTCATCGTTGTCGACCCTCCCCGCAAAGGCTGCGATCCGGCGCTGATTGAGACCATACTGGAGCTGAAGCCGGATAGAATCGTCTACGTTTCGTGCAATCCTTCGACGTTGGCTCGGGATTTGAGTCTGCTTGAGGATGGCGGGTACAGGGCGGTGGAGGTTCAGCCGGTGGATATGTTCCCTCATACGGGGCATGTGGAGTGCGTGGTAGGAATATGTCGGGTCGATACCTAGAAGTCCTGAATTATCAGTATTCTGCGAAGTATGCGTCGTTTACGACTGATGGCGGCGACTTTAGAAATAAGGTACTGAAGGATAAAATTGAGGTTTCTATTGTTTTGGATTTGAAATGGGTGGGTACATCCAATGACTTTTAATTGAAATTGAGAATATCCAAGAGAACGTTCCTTTCACTTCAGGGGCGTTCTCTTTTTATATAGATACTTTTCAAAAAGCCGATTGTCTGAACTTATATGTTCAGCGCAGTCGGCTTTTTTGCATGAAAGGAGACCTATTGGATGGCAAAAGTAATCGCTCTTGCCAATCAGAAAGGCGGCGTCGGCAAAACGACAACAGCGGTCAACCTAGGCATTGGCTTGGCGGCTGATGGCAACAAGGTTCTGCTGTTGGATGCGGATGCGCAGGGCAACCTGACGGATTCGTTAGGCTTCCATGAACCGGATAGTCTGTCCATTTCACTCGCCACAATGCTAGTGAAGGGCATGACGGAGGAGCCGTATGAACCGAAGGAAGGCATTCTGCATCATCATGAAGGTATTGACCTGATGCCAGGAAACATCGAATTATCGGCAGTCGAAGTGGCGCTCGTCAATACGATGAGCAGGGAAACGATTATGCGTTCGTACATCGATTCCGTAAAAGCAGATTACGATTTTATCCTGATCGACTGTATGCCGAGCTTGGGCATGATGACGATCAACGCATTGGCAGCGGCGGATAGCGTTATTATCCCGGTACAGGCGCACTACCTGCCCGCCAAAGGCATGACGCAGCTTTTGCAGACGGTTGCCCGCGTTCGGCGTCAAATTAATCCGAAGCTGGCTGTGGACGGTGTGCTGCTCACGATGGTAGACAGCCGAACCAATTTCGCCAAAGACATTTCTTTAGTTTTGCGTCGGGATTATGGGGATAAGCTGCGTGTATTCAATACAGAAATCCCCCTGTCCATCCGCGCGGCGGAAACAAGCGCCAAGGGTAAAAGCATTTACGCCCACGATCCGAACGGACAGGTTGCTAAAGCCTACGCTGCACTTACGAAGGAGGTGCAGGATATTGGCAGCGAAAGAAGATCGGCTCGCCAGTATAAAGCTGACCAAAGTCGATGATTTATTCTCGACCGAGGAAAGCCGCAACGATTCGCAACGGGAAAAGGTGATGGATATTCCATTGGCTGAAATTAGTGAATTTCCCGGTCATCCCTTTAAGGTAAGGGCGGATGAAGCGATGTTAGAAATGGCGGATAGTGTTAAGCAGTATGGTGTCCTTGTTCCCGGCTTAGTTCGGCCAAAGGTAGGCGGTGGATACGAGATGGTATCCGGCCATCGTCGAAAGAAGGCAAGTGAATTGGCTGGTATGGAGACAATTCCATGTCTCGTTCGCGAGTTGGATGACGATCAGGCGACTATCATCATGGTGGATAGCAACCTGCAACGGGAGTATATTTCTCCGAGTGAAAAAGCTTTTGCCTACAAAATGAAATTGGAAGCAATGAACAGACAAGGACAACGAACAGATTTAACTCGTTCCCAAGTTGGGAACAAGTCTGCTGCAAAGAAATCAAGCGAGATATTAGCAGAACAGATGGGCGAAAGCAAAAACCAAATATTTAGATACGTTCGCCTAACCGAACTCACTCCTCACATTCTCGAAATGGTAGACGACAAACGGATTGCCTTTAATCCTGCCGTTGAGTTATCTTACTTGGCCGAGAAAGAACAGCAAGCCCTATTCGATACCATGCAGGCAGAGGACTGCACGCCTTCACTTGCACAGGCTCAGCGTATGAAAAAGATGAGTCAAGAAGGCAGGCTGAATACAGATGTCATTTATACCATACTAACGGAGGAAAAGCCGAATCAGAAAGAAAAAATGAGTATTCAGCGAGAACGAATCGACCGCTTTTTCCCACGAGACTTCTCGGAAAAACAAAAGGAAGACCTGATCGTGCAACTGCTGGAAAGCTGGTACAAAAGGCGGCAGAGGGAGCACGAACGGTAATTCCCCCGTTGCCGCCTTGTTCATGCACCCTCTCCCCTGACGGAGAGCTTTTTTTATGCCCATTTTCGGGGAGGAGATCATCAATGGACTTTACGAAAGGAAAACGGCGTCAGTATGAACGTCTGATGAAAGAAAAGCCGGGTTTTGCGCGTAGTAGGCCATCTGAGGAGGAAGAAGCACAACTGCGCAAGCAGGCTCAAGAAGCCGAAGGCTGGCACAACAAACGTGACCGCAAAAAGAACCGGGAGGGCTGACGATGGAACAAGAGAAACGAATGGCCGGTGACTACGAAGTCTATCAAGCGCTACCCATTGGCAGGGTGGAGGTTGTTTTAGGCATCGACATCACGAATACCGAAAAGCCCTATTTGGTTTGCTACTGCTCGCAGAATAATTTGTTTGGTATCGATCAGTATTACGGTGCAGAAGGATATGCGGATTACCTGGTCGCAATGCAGGAATTTACCAAGCTCTTGCAATGGGAAATCGAGAAACTCCAGACCGAGCGCGCTACGATCACGGAGCCGATGCCTCCCATTCAACCCGATCAATGCCTGCCCATCAAAAGTGACGATGATCTCGACGGCAGAATTGTTGTGACCCGTTTGGATTGGTTGCGGCCGGAATTTCGCACGGCAGACCATCAGTTGATTTGGGTAACGGGAGGTTTCGGGGCTTCGGGGAACTCACGTGGGCGGGCGGTCTATGCGGAAACCCTCTATTCCGGCGATGAATACCGCTATAACCGGGAAGACCTGATGGGGTTCCTGAAGCCGGAGCATACGCCCACATGGGCGGCCGAGAAGCTGGCACAACGACAAGCGGAGCAAGCCCCATCAAAGCCGCGTCCGCGAGGCGAAGCGCGTTAGGAGAAGCGCAAGGTATCTTCTATATAAATGAAAGGAGATCGTGAACGATGTCATGGACGTATCGACACCGCAAGACGCTCATCATGGGAGCCATTGCGATCAGCGTGGCGCTTCTGGTAGCAGCGGCCTTGTATATGCTGATGCAGCACACCGACCAGCAGCAAAAGCAGCAACAGATGAAAGAGGAGTATGAGCGGCAGATTCAGCAATTGAAAAAGGAGGAGCAGCAAAACAGCCGAAATGTCTGGACGACTGCAAAAACGATACCGGCAGGCGTCTCGCTCAAAGCGGATGACCTCAAGGCTGTTCCGATGCCCGTCAGTTTGGTTCCGCCGGGCGTCATCACCGACCGGGAAAGCATCATCGGCAAAAACGCCAAGATCGAGCTTGCATCAGGAACGCCGCTACTTTCCTCTTTACTGTACGAAGGACAGCCCATTCCGAAGGATTTGCGCATACAGGAGTTTCAGGTCATTCAGCTTCCCTCTAATCTCAAGCCTAACCAATATATAGACGTTCGCATCGGCTTTCCAACCGGCGAGGACTTTGTTCTCTTATCTAAAAAGAAGGTACAGGAGCTGTCCGGTACAGTTGTGTGGCTGGAACTGAATGAGATGGACATCCTCCAAACGTCCAGCGCAATTATTGATGCGTACTTGCAGGGAGCGCGGCTGTATGCCCTCCCGTACATCGAGCCGGGCTTACAGGAAGCGGCTGTGGTCAACTATCCGGCCAATCAGAAGGTATTGAACCTGATGGCGGTCGATCCCAATCTGCTCGAAACCGCAAAAATCGAACTTGCCCGCGCGCTGCGTCAAACGCTGGATGGCAATTTGAAGGCGGTCAGCGACTCGGACAAACTTCGCGTCACCAGCGGTAGTGTAACCGTGCAGCAGCAGTTGCAAAACGAACGGATGACGACGCGGCAGGGCAATGCCACGAGCGGAACACAACCAGTAGGCACACCGCAATCTGGAGAATCAGCAGTTTCGACGAATGGTCCGCAGCCTAGCGTGAGTGATGCTGCTGGTGCAGCAGATACGCAATCTCCGAAAAATCCACAGACGCCCCCTCCTACCGTTTCGCCGTCGCTGCCATCGGGTACGCCTCCTGCAACCGAAGCGCCTCCGGCAAGCGAAGATAAGTGGGAAAACATCTTCAATCAATGAGGAGTGCGGATATGAAAAAAATTGTTTTTATCGGCGTAGCGGACAAGACGCATGCTTTGTTGGTGCTTGGCCGCTTGCTTGTGGCGTTGGGGAATAAAGTGCTGTTGGTGGATTCCACCGTCACGCAGTCGATTCGGGGTTATTTGCCGCACGCCTATGCCAATAGCGCAGTTCAGGATTATGAAGGTATGGATGTGGCCTACGGCTATCTCACTCCCGAACAGCTTGAACGAGGCTTGGCACAGGCAGGGACGACACCGGCATACGACATCATGCTGGTGGACACTGACCATACGGAATTTGTTTTCCACCACAACCTATCCCAGTTTGATAAGCGGGTGTGGTGCTGGGATGGAAGGCGGTTATCGCTGGAGAAAAACGAGGAGCTGATGATTCGTCTCGGCTTACAGAACACGGAAGAGCCTGTCTCGTTTTTCGAGTTGCTCTCCCCTGACATACCGGGAAAGTTGGCAGCGTGGCGAGCCGAAAAGCGGTTGCGGCATATCCAGTTGGAGGATACGGTGTTTCGCTTCCCTTTGGATGAACGCGATGCAGCCGTCGATTTGAACAATCAACACCACGGCCGCATCGACCTTCGCGGGCTGACCGGGGCGTTTCGCGAGATGCTGCTGACGATGCTGGAGCAGCTTGGAGATTGCGACCGCAAGACAGCGCGACGAGCCTGGGCAATCGCCCGTAAACGGGTGCGGGTGTGGTAGAAAGGAGTACATTTATGGGAGCTACTGTTGTATTTTGGAGTCCTGTATCCGGTCAGGCCGGGACAACGACTAATCTGCTCGCCACGGCGACGTGCATGGGTTTGGAATATTCGGCGCGATTGCTGTTGCTTGGGCATTTGCTAAGCAGCTACGCCGCTGTCGAACGAGCCTATTATCGACCTGCCGGAAGAGAGGACATGCATACCCCGGACACGGGAATTGATGCGCTCTTGCGTCTGCTGAAAAACCGCAAGCTGGAGCCTGTCATGCTGCGTGACTATGCCCATCCGTTGCTGCGGGATCGCCTGGATATTTTGCCCGGCTCCATCAAGCAAGAGGATATCTTTATCGAAACGGCAAAAGAATGGCTCACACCGCTGCTTGCGGTTGCCCGCCGCGCTTACGATGTAGTGCTGTTGGATGGGGGGAGCGGCAGCGGGTCGGCTTGGGACGAAATGCTGCGGCAGCAGGCCGACGTATGGGTCGTTTGCCTGCCGCAAAACCATCTCCTTCTAGAGCGATTTTTTCAATCGGCAGAAGCAGCTATGCTGCAAGGCCGAAGAACGCTGCTCGTGTTCGGACAGTACGACCCTTATTCGACGCTCACTTCTAAAAATCTCATGCGTCAATTCCGTATAGGACCGACCGTGTACCCTGTTGCACATAATACAGGCTGGATGGATGCGGCACAGCATGGCGAAGCGAATCCTTTCTGGTTTCGCAACAGGAAGATAGCAAGCGGTCACGAGAACCACCTGTTCGTGCAGCAGGTGCGACGATTGGCGCAGGCTGTGATCGACAGCGCAGGCGCAAGGCAGCCCCTCTTCGGCGGGAAGGAGGGCGACACGCCATGACGGCTATGCTCAACGCCTTCATCCTGATCGCGCTCTTGTTGCTTTCAATCTTCTTCCTTTATTTGCGCCTGAGCCGACGATTGCCGGAACGGACGGACGACACATCGGTATATACGCTGGAAGCGATGACCACTTTCGTAAAAGCAACGCTACACGAGTTAACCAGCAGCAACCTGGCCGACTTCGGGTTGTCGGAGGAAGAATACCGCCGCCGAAAAAGCAAACGGGCGGAGCTGAAAAAGGCGCTGCGGGGCTGCACCTCCGGTGATCTGCGGGACAAGGAATACGTCAAGGAGATCATTGCCGACCTGCTCGCGCAGCGCTATGAACTGGACGATGCGCATTTGAACCTCCTGCTGCCTTTTCATCAGCCGGAGTCCCTCTCCGCGCAAGACCAGTTTGATATTCTGCTTTACACATATAAAAAGGAGGCCGGGCTTCATGCGCTCGACCGGCTCGTTCAAACCTATGAATGGGATCGGCAAAGACGAAACGAGGAAGGCCAGCTTGAAACGTACCGGATTACGGCGGAGGATATTCGTAGCGTCTTCGCCCGTGAAGCGCCGCGTTTGACGACGGACGATAAGCTCCAGCTTGTCGTCCAGCGGATTTATCAGCATTACAAGGGATTCAGCGTCGTGGATGAGCTGCGCGACATGCGAGTGGATGGCGTATCCGGGGGCGTATCTGGTCTGCCACCGCTCATGTGGGAGGGCGAATGGTCGCTGGAGGAGGACGCACAGCTTCAGTCGCTGCCCCGTTCGCATGACAGCATATGGCTGTTTTACAAGGGGAAGTCCATCCACCTGAGCTTCTTGTCCTTCGGCTCCGAGCAGGAACTGCGACGCGTTTGCCAGATCATCTACAAGCACAATTTTCCCGGCCAGTTGTCCGAGGCGAACGGATTTAAGGTCAATGAAATGGCAGACGGCTCCCGCGTCGTTGTCCTGCGCCCCCGATTCAGTGAATCGTGGGCTTTTTTTGTGCGCAAATTCGACGTGCAAAGCGCGACGTTGGAGCAGTTGATTCAGGACGAGGGCGCGGAATTGCCGATTGGCCTCATTCGTTACTTGGTATCGGGTGCGCGGATCACCGCGATTACCGGTGCGCAGGGCAGCGGCAAAACAACGCTTCTTATGGCGATGGTTCGCCATATTCCAGAAGTGCTGCCCATCCGGGTACAGGAAATGAGCTTTGAGCTTCAATTGCGCAAAATTTATCCAGAACGCAACATCGTCAGCCTGCGCGAAACCGAGACGATTTCCGGTCAACAGGGGCTGGACATCCAGAAGAAGACGGACGGCTCTGTCAATATTTTGGGCGAGGTAGCGACCGATCCGGTCGCCGCTTGGATGGTTCAGATGGCACAGGTGGCGTCATTATTCACCTTGTTCACGCATCACGCCAAAACCTTCCGGGACCTTGTGCTGTCTCTCCGCAATTCCTTGTTGAAAACAAAGGTGTTTACGAACGAGCGTGTGGCGGAGCAGCAGGTCGTCAGCGTCGTCAACTTCGATATTCACCTCCGCCGCGACCTGGACGGACGGCGCTATATCGAGCGCATTACGGAATGCGTCCCAGTGCCGCAGGAGACGGCGTACCCGGAAGCCTTTCGCGGGAAAATGACGAAGGACGAACGGATGGCAGCCTTTATGGAAACGACGCTCGAATACTTTCGCCGCTCGACGGATCGCCCGCTGTACACCGCCCGAAATCTCGTCGAATACCAGGGCGGTCGTTACGTTGCCGTTCATCCCCTGTCCGAGCAAAGTCGCTGCGAGATTGCGGAATACTTGAGCGGCCCCGATCAGGCCGTCTTTGATGCGTTTCTGGCATCCCATTGGGGGGATGAGACATGATTCGGGAATGGCTCTCCCCTCTGCTCGGCATCGCAACCGTGCTCTTTCTTGCCACTGTCGCGGCCTTCCTGTGGCTGTCCCGGCGTGATTCGGAGGTAGCGGCAGTCCGGCGCTACGAAGCGCTGCGTAAGCCGGGGCAAGCGCCTCGCAAGCAGGCGGTTTACAGTTTCATGCAGCAGCTATACAGCGTTTGCGAGCAGATGCCGGTTTTAAGGATGTACTTGCAGCACCTTCGCAGGCGATTGGTCATCCTGCGGCTGGGGGACGAATGGAAGCTGCGGCTTGAGGTGATGAAATCGGCGCTCTTGATGTGGCTTGTCCTGTTTTTGGCCGCGATTCCGCTTGTTTTGGCGGTGCGCGACCCTTACACGCTGGCGATGCTCGGCATTGGTCTTTGGGTCGGCCACGGCATCCTCTCGGATATGGGTGTTTATCGGCTCGAAATGCGGCTGCTGCGACAACTTCGCCTGTTTCTTGGGGATGTGAGACATCATTACCATCGTCACGGGATGGTGGATGAAGCCGTCTATGAATCGGCGGACAGCGCGCCGTATGAAATGGCGCTGCACGGGCAAGAGCTGTACGACATGCTGACGGACAGCGACGCCGAAGATAAACTGGCGCAATATGTGGAGCATGCCCCGAATCGCTATTTGCAGGGCTTTGCGGGATTGTCGTATCTCATCAAGGAGCATGGCGATCAGCAAACGGAAAGCGGTTCGGTCTACCTCAAGGGACTGGAAAAGCTGTCCATCGAACTGAATCTGGAATTGCTGCGTCGCGAGCGTCTCAGTTTCTTATTACAGGGGCTGACCGTTATCGCGCTGCTGCCGCTGCTGTTTACCCGTCCGATTGAAGCCTGGGCCAGCCACTTTTTTCCGGCAATGGAGACGTTCTACGCCAGTGCTTTCGGTTGGGCCGTCAAACTCTGTCTGCTTGTCGTCGTGTGGCTATGCTACGTGCTGCTGCGCAACCTGTCCGAGCTGGATGCGACCGCAAGGCCCACCAGCCGAAAAAGATGGGAGCAACGGGTCTATGGCTGGCCGTGGGTGCGCTGGCTGGTCCACCGGCTGGGGCCGGTTCCCGGCTCGCGAGAAGCGGAACGGATAACCCGGCTGCTCAAGGATACAGCCTTTCCCTTACGTCTCGAATGGTTTTACGTGCAGCGGATCGTGGCCGGGTTCGCAGCCTTTTTGGCGATGCTGGGCTTGTTCGTGTCCTTGCATGCAGCGGAGCGGCATCAGGTGCTGTATGCACCGGTGAAGCCGGGAACACTTTTCGGGCAGTTGTCCCCGGAGGAGGAAACGAAGGCGCGGGAAGCCGCCGCGCTAGATCGAAGGATGCTCGATCAATTAAAGGAGGTGAGGCCGCGAAGCGAAAATAACGTCATCAGCCTGCTGCGGAATGACCCGGCTGCACAGGTCAAGGAGGATCAGCTTCGAGAGGCGGCGCGGCGCATCCTGGGCAAGCTGGAGAAGCTGAATAAGCCTTTTCTGGCGTGGTGGGAAGCGTTTTTGGCTTTCGCCGCAGGATGGGGCGGGTACACGCTGCCAGTTGGTATTCGACTGTTCCAGCGGCGTATGCGGCAGATGGAGATGAAACACGAGGTGGATCAGTTTCAGGCCGTGATTGCCATGCTCGCCGGGATGGAACGGATGTCGGTTGAACAGCTTCTGCTATGGATGGAGCAGTTCGCGCAGGTCTTCAAGGAGCCACTGCAAGCCTGCCTTCTTCACTTTGAACAGGGTGAGGAGCAGGCGCTTGCGCAGCTCAAAGAAGATGCACCGTTTCTGCCTTTTGTTCGGATCGTGGAAAAGCTGGAAATGGCTTCGCAGCATTTGACGATCCGGCAGGCATTCGACGATCTCGAAGCAGAGCAGGCGTTCGCGCGGGAGCAGCGCAAGCAGGAGTATGAACAGTTAATTGAACAAAAGGCAGGCTGGGGCCGCTGGATCGGGTTTGCCCCCTTGATGACGCTGATATTCGGGTATTTGGTCATTCCGCTTGTCGTCGTCAGCCTGCATCAGATGACCGTGTACTACGATCAGCTTCAACGCATCCAGTAACCCATACAGACGCTTTCCTTCATCAGCGGGAAGGCGTTTTTTTTATCCCCTCAATCAAAGGAGAGAATTGAACATGTCCAATGCGCAGAAGGCACTTGTCATGGCAGCAGGAATCTTCCTTGCCATCGCACTCATTACACTGGCTGTCGTGCTGTTTATTTCCGCCCAGGATTCGACCAAGGCGGCTCAAAGCAATTTCAGCAATATCCAGACGGAGCTTTCACAAACGGCGTTTACGGTGTATGACAATACGACGCTTTCGGGCAGTCAGGTTGTCAACGCGCTTCGCAAGTTCCGCGATCAGGACCAATTTGGCATCCAGATCGTTACCGGCAAAAACCCGACCGGTCAGTGGTACGGCAAGGTTGTCAATACCAGTGTGCCTCTGGATAGCGTTACCTACGGCGCAATCGTCGGAGCAGCGCCCGGCCAGATTAGCCAGACCGTAGACGAAGCGGACATCAACTATGTTAATCCAAGCGGCAAGTTCCGCAGCACGCTGGTGCTGGACAGCAGCAATGTCATTCGCGGCATCGTCTTCCGGCAGCAATAAGGTCGGATGAGGTTACGAAAGCGTCCGGCCCAGGTTGGACGCTTTCGTCATGAAGGAGGTGTAACGCGTGAACTATGCGCCAAGAACGATGCTGGAGATGAGCGCAGCATTGCTCGTTTTCCTCATGGCCGCAGGAAGCGGTCTGATTTTGTTTCAGACCGGAGCCTCACTCAATTCGCTCGCCTATGTAACCGGCCAATCGCAGGATCGCAACTTGCAGCAAATCGCTGTACCGCTTTCGGGCGACGGTTCGGTATCCGGTGCGGAAGTGCTACAAACTATCGCTCGCCTAGATGAAGGAGGCGCGGAAATGGTGGTAGACGGCATTCGATTCGCGCCGCCGCTGGAAAGGGAGCAGCTTTCGTCCGTAGGCATACGTCTGAAGGGGCGATATCAGCCCGCCTATGAGCGGGACGCTTCCGGTCACTTACAGCGCCTGACACTAAGGAGCCTGCCATGAACAGTTTGATCAAAATTTTCGCCGTATTGATCGCTATTCTGCTGCTCTATCTCTACCCGCTCTCTGCCGCCTTTGACCAGCAGGACGATATTTCGGAGCTAGTCGCCTTGCGCGCGACGACAGCCTTTGTCGATGCGGTTCGGGACAAAGGCGGCATCACGCCAACGATGTACAACGATTTCGTGAGCGCACTTGCGGCGACCGGCAATAGCTTCGACGTTCAGATGGAACATGACAGCAAGAAGTACGTACCGGTTTACGGCGATCCGACACGGCCCGAAACCTTTATGGGCAGTTACGAAGTGCAGTACGATGCGTTTTTCAATGCGCAGATCCTTCCGGTGCTGTTCCCGGACAATCAGACTGCAAAGGATCACCCAAGCCGTCGTTACAGGATGCGCTCAGGCGACAGCTTCTCGGTGATTGTGCGCAATACGAACCGAACGGCAGGCACGCTGTTCTTCGATTTTCTGAATAATACCATCAGTCCAAATGAAAAAATCGTGATTCCGTATGGCGGGGTGGTGCGCAATGAAATGGATTGAATGGGCCATCGTCGGCGCGCTGTTGTTTCTCCCCTTCGCGATCGTCAATCGGAATGAGACGGATACCCTGCGACGGACGATGCTGACGGAGTTGAGATACGACGCTGCGCTGGATGCGGCGGTAGACGATGCCGCGAGGTTGCTCGTCGTTAACGCAAGCCAGCAGCAGGAAGCGCAATATGCCTCGGCCAAACATGTCGCGCTGAACAAGGAAGAAGCGCTGGCGGCGTTCTACCGGACGCTGGACGCGGGCTTCGGCACTGCGGATGATCCGGTGTCGCAAGATGTCCTGCATCGCTACATTCCGGCTATCGTGATCGTCGGGTACGACGGCTTTTACGTCTATTCCGAGCAAGAATGGACGGGGACAGACGGAAAAACTGTCATGAAACCGGCTTGGGGAACGAAGAAGCCTTATGCGTATTCCGATTCGGCGGGTAACAGCCTGTCGTTTACGCTCGACCAGCAGGTACTCGCTTACGATGCGGCCAGTCGAAGCTGGCATGAGGGCTTGCGGCAGGACATCCGGCAGCAAACGACGATTCCGCTTTTGCAGGATGCTGCGCTCTTCGAGCAGGTGCGACGAAGCACGATTGTCCGGGCGATCCAGGACGAGTTGGCCTACCGGATCAATCGATATAACGAAACGGTCTCTCGAAATGGCCTGTCCTACACGTTCACCCTGCCTCTGATCTCCGATGAGGACTGGAACAATACGGTGGATGATGTGGGCGTTTTGGCTTTTGTACAAGGTATCCCGATGGGAGCAAAGGTGTACAACAACTATGCGCTTGGCGGGAGCCGCATCGTGAAACGTCCAACGATCATCGGGGCTAGGAGAGGCAGTATGAAGGTGTACTACCGCAGTTCCTGCGGTTACACCTATCCGGCCGAAGAAACGTTTGCCAGCGAGCAAGCAGCCGCGCGCAAGGGATATATGCCCCTGACTTGCCTCGGCTCGGCCTTCTAGCAGGAACGTATGCCTATTCGCTCATGTAAGCGATGGCAAGCGGAATAGAAGCAAAGGAGTTCATCAATCATGTGGATTCGACTGTTGCTGGCGGCAATCGTTTTTTGGATAGCCGCCGGATTTACAAACCCTATGGATGGGCAGCAACTGGTCATCAGTGGGGATTCCGACCGGATCAATCCGGAGCTCAGCGCTTATGTCGAGGATATAGTACCCGGCGATAAGCGCGAGTACACGGTTCACGTCACGAATCCCACAGATGAGGAAATAACAGCGCTGCTCTATGCGGCCGATGCCATGCCCGCATTGGGCGGCGGTAAGGATTTTACTTTACCGGGCGATCCCGATACCGGTTCGGCTGCATGGTACAGGGCGCCGGATCGCAGTATAACCCTCAAGGCTGGCGAGACGCAAACCTTTTCAATGGAAATGCAGATACCTGAAAGTGTGGAGCCGGGCCAGTACGTGTCCGTCATCGGCGTCTACGATCAAAGTATGAGGGAATCGGCGGCGCGTAAAATCGGGCTGCAGGTCGTCCTTAACTACAAGTTGGACGAAGCGAAGCCTCCTGAGGCTGTCCCGTACGCAGCCGTATACACGCTGGAGAACGGAAAAGCGAGCCTGACGATTTTGCTGGTCAATGAAGGCGATAGCTTGTCCGAACCGGAGATCGAGGTGCGGCTCAAACGGCAGGACGATGCCAGCGAGCTTTTGTTTGAAAGGAAATCAACGGTTGATTCCATTTATGCAGGCACGGTCGCACAGTACATGGCGGAGCTAAACAGGCCGCTTTCTTTCGGTTCTTACATGGCGGAAGTGAAGACTACTCTGGGTAACCGTACAGAACAGAAGGAATTTCCCTTTGAAGTAACGGACGGTCGGACTATGCCATCAGGAACCGTGATTCAGGCTACTGGGGACGGTTCTCCGCTTCATGAAGGTTCATTTGGATTGCGCCCATCCTGCGTCTACGGGGGCTTGCTGCTGATTCTTGACATCGTCGTTGTTGTTATAAGAAGAAGGGCTTCGCGCACGGAGTAACGAGCGGCTCCTGGTTCCTGCAGAGGACAGACTGCCGGACAGTGGACAGGCAACAGAATCGGCACTATGATGTAGGCAACAGCAAGTTTTTCCAGTTCCGCACATTTTCTTTAGGGAGTGAGGCATTTGAAAAGAAGGTTAGTATCCCTCCTCATTGTGACACTTTTCGGAAGTATATTCAGTTTGACGGCAAGCGCAGCCAGTAAACCGCCAACCCTTGTCAGCGTCGTCATGGACGGCAAAAAAATCTGGTTTCCCGACGCTCAGGCGTTTATTGATGAGAACGGGCGAACGCTCGTCCCGGTACGTTTTGTCGCCGAATCGCTCGGAGCGAAAGTCGGCTGGGAATCGAAAACACAGACGGTTCCAATTACGAGAGACGATCAATCTATCGTTCTGACGATTGACCAAAATGTTGTGCAGGTAGATGGCGAAGCGGTCACTTTGGATACGAAAGCCATCCTGAGCGGCGGTCGAACGTTTGTGCCGCTCCGTTTCGTCAGCGAGGTGTTGGGTGCGAAGGTGGATTGGGACAATCCGACAGACACCGTGTTTATCAAGACCAGCGAAGATAGCGCGGCGCAGACCGACCAATGGGGGCGCTTGATTCGCACGACCGACTTACCGAAGAATTCGAGCGATTATCCATACATTCTTGCGGACGTTCCGAACGAAATGTACGAGATGGGCTATCCATTTTCGCATCCAACAGACAGCAAAGTTTCATCCGTCCTCTACTCGACGAAGCCGGAATTCAACAAGAAGAACGTGGATATTTGGATGGGAAGACTGAAAGCATTCGGTGCGCTTTGGCTGAATGTAAATTACAACACGATTGATGACGCTTGGGCGCAGGCGGTTTTTGCTACCAAAATGCAAAACTCTGATGCCGAACTGAAACATATTCGCCGCTACGCAGAATGGGTCAAAGAGAACCAAATCCAGATGGAAGGCTATCTTGATCCCGAGCCATCCATGATTTATAAAGATGGGTTTGGCAACAACTTTGTGCGATCCAAGTTCAGGATTAAATTCGTCTCGTACAAGGCAAGCAATGACTTGCTTTACGATGAGTGGTTCCCGAAAAAACAAACGTTTGAGAAAGGTGTTTGGTACGAAGGCTACGCCGATATTTCTTTATCCACTAATGTAGGCGGCGATTGGGGAAGTACGTTGAAGGTCGATCCGAATGCAAGTTTGTTCCGCAATCATATCATTAGAAAGGCGGACTCGAACTAGATGCGCAAACCTAAATTCATACGAATCACGTTGAGCATGCTGCTGGCATGCTCTTTTTTATTGTCGTGCTTTCCGTTTCTTACGAATGCCGCGACACCGGCTGTCCGGGTAGATGAGGGTAAGATCAAATTTGAAATCACTAGCACAGCAGCAACCTCGTCCATCCGCTACAGAACGGTAGGTTGGACGGTACGTCGTGACCAACTCTGCACGAATACATCATCCAAACAGTGTAGTGATCCGCGTAACGGCAGTCACGCATCCTTTGTCAATCAGCAGGTTCGTCAAGTCGCGCAAAATCCGAACCCCCCAATTCCCGGAGAGCCGGTCACGACCTACTACGAAGTCAGTGAAGATTTAGTAACGGACGGCATGTGGCAAGCAGGCATGGGAGACATCAAGGACAACGACGACCTGTACTTGTACGCAATTATGGTATCCGTCGATGGCAATGGAAACGTGCGCAAAGGCCCATTTTACACGTTAGAAGGAATCAAGAACGCTGAACCTTGGGCGCACCCGGATGATCTCGATGATTACTTCGGGATTCACGTCCCCTATCGTAGCGCGAATTTTCCTGTCGATGTCGTTGCGAAAACCGTGGGAGGAACGATCCTCAAGCAGCCTGAGGTCACGTTCCATAAGGGCGACTACAAAGTTGGCGAGACGATCAACCACGAGTTTCCTGCGACGATTGAGGATAACGGGAAAACGTACAGTATTGTCCGCTCCTACCTATCGCCGAAGAAGGACCTAACGCAGAAAAGCTGGTTGCAGGAAAATCCGGATACGAATCCGAAGGTGCGAACGCGAAGCTTCACGGTGGCGCTTGGTGGAACGGACGCTATTGCCGAATACGCTGAAAATAACCCGGTAAAGGCGATCTATCAAAAGGAAGATGGTACGAAACTCAAGGAAGTCGACAAAGGCGTCTACGAGACTGGAGAGGAAGTGAACTATACGTTTGATCCGCAGCTCACATCTGGCGGCCAGACATATGAAATTGTTCGCACTTATATCACAAACAACAAGAAGCCGGATGAGAAGCTATTCATACAAGAAAAAGGCGACGCGAAGCTGCTCGAACGCTCCATCTCGGTTGGCTCTGGCGGCTCCAACTTCGTCGGCATTTATAAAATTCCTTCCCCGATTACCGTGACCTCTCGTATTGACGCGCCAGATCACGTCGATGCTTCCGTCACCTCTGTGGATGGAAATTTTGAATTTGAAGCGAAGTCACCCGTGCCGCTCAAAACGTATGAGATCACAAAAATAGAGAACGCAACATTCGTTACGCCTAGCGATAAGTCCGGCTCACTCAGCGGGCTGACGGCAAGTAAATCGCTGCCGATAAAAATTCCATTCACATCCGGCTCCAGTATTACCGTCAAAATCACGGTCGTCGTAAAAGATGCTAATGGTAACAGCGGAGATTCCACCTCGGATCACACCGTACGCAAAGGCGACAATGACGGCGGCGATACCTCGTTACCTGGCACGAGCCAGCAAGTCGAGGCGATGGATGCCACAGCATCGGCGATCATAAAGGCGGATTCTCGCGGCGCAGAACGCTTTGACGTTTTGAAGGGAATACCGACCTCAGAAAGCCTTTATGTTAACGCGAGCGCCAAAGCGTATTTGTATCGCAACACGTTCACAGAAGTGAAAGGCTCGAAATCGTATCCGATTTCAGTCAGCCGCACCTATACGCTGAGCTGGACGGAATATGTTCCCGGCCCGCCGAATAGCGAAGGTCATTCGACTATGGTTCCGGTATCCCGATCCGATACGCAAACGGTCACCCAAAGCTACAGTGTGGAACGAAAGTACAGCTATTGGCTGGCTGACCGCTTGGAAGTGTACGGCTTACAGAAGGCGACAGTCGCCAACTATGCCCTGCCCTCCGGTTCGGTGACGCTGCAAGCAAACGGGTATACTGCACCGTCTGTTTCCGCCACCCATGATGCAGCGGTCTCGTCCCATATTACGGACCCGGTGTATCGCAACGTTGTGCTTTCAGGTCAAACGGTTTACGGCGGCTCCAGTAGACCTTCGGTTCCAAGCGAGAACTGGAAGTCAGAGGCTGAAAATGCGGTCGGGAAAATCAAGGTCAAGAACGACACGGTCGTCTTTAATGGACAAACGATCATGGACAATCGGACGGTGGAGGAAACGGCTCCTGCTCCGGGGGCGATTCCCGCATCTCCCATGATCGGTCAGGATGTTTTATATGGTTCGGGATTTGTCATCGATGCGACTAAAACGAACAAGGGGAGCCAGCCAAGCACGGGGACGATTTACTATACGCTGGTCAAGGGCATCGGAGGCGGGTCGAACCAAAGCTTCCCGATCAACGGCATCAATCCGGTGACGGTGCATACCCCCGTCGTCAATCTGGCATCTGTAGCCGACGATCAGGCGCACAATCAGAAAACGGTGCCGACAGCCGA
Source organism: Paenibacillus sp. (assembly GCA_041641375.1). Lineage (GTDB taxonomy): Bacteria > Bacillota > Bacilli > Paenibacillales > YIM-B00363 > Paenibacillus_AK. The sequence continues at coordinate 11,382 of JBEPYM010000009.1, read as the reverse complement.
TCGTTCGGCGCTTATTCTGGATCGCCCCTTTACCGTGACGATTCCTACCAGCGGGCCGCACCGAGACATTATCGGCTACGGCAATCGGGACTATGCCAAATATGTGCGAGACAAGCAGGTAAGGTTCCCATTCGATGTATACAAGGCTGACCACGCAACATTGATTCCGAAGGACACCTGGACTTCGATTCCTGTCGGCCAGCTTACAACCACTTTTTACATGCCCGTTTGGGTAGATGAGGGAAATTATGATGTACTATTCCGCACATTTGCCGAAAACAGTCCGGCTTCATTCACATCACAAAGTAATGCCAATTTGGACTTAACTAATCATGTGGCGACACAAGTTGTGGCGGTTGAGGTTATTGGCCGTCTGTTCGACTTCCGAATTACCGATGTTGCCGACTACCAGTGGGAAAAGGTGTTCAGAACGGCGGCAGGCAGTGCGACGCCGACCGGAAATAGCTATTGGGTTGGTACAAAAGGGATCGACGGCGCGGCGCGCGGCAATACGGCCCCTTACGTGCTGCCGATTCGGCCCGGCAGTCACCCGGAAAGCGGAAAGAAAAATGTTTATCGTAAAAACAGGCTATCACTTCAAATTTGAGGTCAAAACGCTCGGCAACATGTTCAGCGCGGGCGACGGGATTAAAATCACGCCTACCTTTTACTTCGTTGACAAGCAGGGCAAAAACCGACAACAGGTGGACTTGTACTATCATTCGGGAACCAAGCGGTTTATTCGGATCGGCTCCACGGAAGACACCGAGCAGCGGCTGGTGACGCTGGATACCCGTCTGCGCAATGTGTCGCAGCAGGAGTTAACCAATACTGCCAGTTCACTTTGGAGGGTGAATGGTTCTTCCGGTAGTCAGACATCGTATGTACAGCAGTATTTGAAGGAAGCGGCGCAAAAGCGGATTTACGTCGGCGGCTACGACGGAATGTTACTTCCTTCGCAGCTCCGGACGTTTATCGGCAGTATGCAGGTGCCGTCCGGCATTGATACTGCACGAGCTAATGCCTCGGTGCAGCGCTGGTTTGGCGAGTATAGCCTTCCCGCTGCTCCCTATGCAGTGCCAGCAGGCATGAATCTGGCCGAGTACGGACGTACCCACCGGCTGGACGACAATGCGCCGATCTTCCTGCGTGACGGCTATTTTGTAGTCAATTTTAACATCGAAACCATTCGCAATAAGGACATCGCTCACCCGCATTTGCAGTATAAAAATGCGCCGCTGGACAACCAGTGGCATATGGAAGGTTTTCAGCGCAGTTTTGTCGATCCTTACGGGGGGATGTTCTCATTGCTAGACGGGGATGTTGTGTTTTATCACGCCGACTTGTCCAGCTACGACGATTTTGGTACGGGCGGCACCCATTAAAAACAGCATACCGTTTGGGAGGAAAAGAGCATGATTGAGAAGCTGAAGATTGCCACATCTGAGGATGAGGCTTATTTTTATTCCGCCTCCATCGAGAAGGATACGGAGCGCGGTTGTATTGGGCATGTGCGCGGTGATTTCGGCAAAGATGGGGAGGCATTCTGGGCGACTTGGTTCGAACATATCTCTTCGTTGAAAACTCCTGATTTTCGGGAGGAGCTTGGAGCGGTCATTCAAGCGTTGACGGAACAGGGGCTGCTTCAAAACCGCAGTGGCATGCACGATTTTTGTATAAAACATCCAGAGGCCCGTCTACCAAGCGCGCGGCACAGCGATGTCTATGGCTTTTGTTTACAGACGGCAAAGCATCGTTACTATCTGCGATGCTTTCCGCGTGCCGGCGACTATAACTTTTATTTATATTGCTTCACTCGGCCGGAGCGAATAAATGAATTGTCGTCGCCCCTCCATTCCCCTTCATCGGCACCACTAAAGCAGAAGTCTGAACTGGAACGATAGGAGGATGCACTTCTATGAATGATCTTGTCCGTTACCGGTTGCTGACCGGAGCATCTATTCCCCCTGCAGCGAAGCTGCTGTACAGCTATTTGCTGGATCGTGCAGGCGGGCGAAACGGCGCGGTACTGCTTTCGTCCAGGCGACTTGCATCAGAGGTGGGTCTTTCCACTTCTGCTGTGCGTCGCAACCTGCATCGGCTTCAGCAAAATGGACTTATTCGGCTCACGCCAAGATATTCCGAGGAAGGCATTCGTCTGACGAACCAAATTACCTTCGTATGAGGAGGTGCGACCTTTGACAGCCAAGTTGCAGCGAATGGCCGAGCTTGCCGCCAGTACGGCCCATGCGGTTTCGGATCACCCCGAGCGCTGGGCCGATTTTCTGCGAACGGCAGCCTGGAACTACAAGTATCCGTTTCAAGATCAACTTTTGATTTACGCGCAGCGCCCCGATGCTACGGCCTGTGCTTCAATTGAAATCTGGAACAAGCGGTTGAACCGTTGGGTAAAGCGCGGCGCAAAAGGCATCGCGCTGATCGAGGATCGGGACAGTCATCTGGGGCTGCGTCATGTCTTCGATGTGTCGGACACGCAGAGCCGCAGCCGACAACCCATCTCCCTATGGCGCATGGAGGAGCCGGATACGGAAGCCGTCATCGAAACGCTGGAAAATGCGTTTGGCAGTGAACGAGAGCCTGGTATGGAGTTGGTTGACACGCTGTTGTCTGCTGCCCGAAACGCGGTGGAGGATCACAGCGCCGATTACGTGCGGATGCTGCTGGCCGAACGCGATAACAGCCTGCTGGAAGAACTGGATGAGCCGCATGTGGAACTGTTGTTCAGGGAAGCCGCTCAACACGCGGTCACCTTTATGGCGCTGACACGCTGCGGTCTGGAACCCTCCCGTTACATCAGCGTTGACGATCTGTCCGGTGTCGGCTATTTCAATACGCTCCCTGCGCTGTCACATTTGGGCGCGGCGATCAGCGACGTAGCTGAAACGATGCTGCGCGAGATTGAATCCACCGTTCGGGCGATGCGCCGCGATGAGCAGCGAAAAAAAGAGCGACAGGCGAGTCGTACCGTTGCAAGGCCAGAATCCTTGCCGCAAAATGAAGCTAAATTACGCGAAAGGATGATTGAGCATGGAACTGACCTACACGCCGAGCGGGGATTACCTGCTGCCCGACCTGACGCTGACCGAACCGATGAGCATCGGGAAATATGGGATGTTGCACAAGACGTTTCTCAAGGAGCTGCGGAAGGGAACCTACGCGCACCTGATGCTGTCGGAGCAACTGACCCGGCATCTGGCGGACATCGACCGGACAGCACGGGAGCAGATCAACCTGACGATGCAGGAACTGACTCGGCAGCACCCGGCCCCGGACAAGGCGACCGACCCGATGGGCTGGACGAGTCACATGAACAGCTTGAAGCAGCAAGCGGAGGAACTGATTCTCACGGAGCTGATTTATCACTAAAATGGTACGACCGGGAAACGGAGGACAGAAGTCTTCCGTTTTTTCATGACCAAGCGATCATCAACGATATGCTTCGCGCCGCGCCGCTTTCCGAGAGCAAGGCGGCTATCGAAGCATTTTTTGATGTGACTAAGGAAGATCGGGAACGGACGCTGTATATACGCAGTCTGTTCCCTCCGGGAATCACGGAGTTAACGCTAGATGATGACATAAAGGCCGGTTTTGAGCCGTACCGCAACGTACTGCATCTTTGGACGGGATCGGCGGAGCAGCGGACGGCGCAGAGCTTTTACGATTGGTCGGTGATTGCCGGGCATTTCGCCAGCATGATGATCCTTAACGAGTTTGATCCTGTTCGTACATCGGTGCCTTCTATTCAGCAGCAGACATTATGGATGAAGCAAGCGGAGGACGAAAAAGCCTCCGCTTTTTCACTTCCTCAAGCGGCCATCGACGCTGTTCTGCAAGGTGGAAGTGGTTTTGAGAGCGGAAAGCATCGCATCGCGCTATTTTTCCAACAGTCGTTATCGGCGCAGGAAAACGCTGATTTTCTGAAACGGGAATATGGCACTGGCGGGCGCCTCCCTGCTCTGATCGGCACCGATATTCATGAAAATCACGATAGTAAGGGAATTACGGTGACACGAGGTTCTATTATGAACCCGGACGTTAAAGTAGTGTTGCCATGGATCAAGGTGCAAAAGCGAATCGGCGAGCTGCTGGCAGCGGGCCGCTATCTAAACCGCCAGGAAGAAGAACGATTGCCTGCCTATGCCGAGCAGCAGGAGGAGAAGCGCAGGCAGCGCGCGGCGGAAAAGACGGAACACAATCTGCCGCTTTCGGAAGTGCAGCCGGATGAGTCGCAGCAAATACCCAACCGGGCTCGGGCGCACTATGCGTATACTGAGGGCAGCAAAGTATTTATCGGTGCGGATGAATACGAAATTGCGCAGATGGAGCCGCGAAAGGTTGTACTGCAGGACGTTCAATTTCCGTTATTTATGCAGGAAATGAATCGCCGGGATTTCGAGCGCATGCTGCGCGAGAATCCGCTGAACGATCATCTGATTTCCGGCCAGCAGGAATCGGATTCGGAACACGCGGAATGGGATACGGAACTGGTGGACGAACCGGAGCAAGCGGCACATGATGAAGGTGAGGGATTGACTCCCTCTCCTCCTTCCGCTGCCCCCGAGCTTCGGCATGAATTGGCTCCGGTCAGCAACTACCGAATCATGGACAACGAATTGGGACATGGCGGCGCGAAAACCAAGTACAAGTGGAATGTGGAAGCGATTCGGCTGCTCGGGCAACTGGAGAAGGATAACCGTCAGGCGACAGCGGACGAACAGGCTGTGCTTGCCCGTTATGTGGGCTGGGGCGGGATTCCGCAAGCGTTTGATGATGGGAATCCGCAATGGGGACCCGAATATGCGGAGCTGAGAGATTTGCTGGACCCGGAGGAATATGCATCCGCCCGCGCCTCCACGCTAAATGCGCACTACACCTCTCCAACCGTCATCAAGGCGATGTACGATTGCCTGGAGAGAATGGGCTTTCGTAGCGGTAATATTTTGGAGCCGTCTTGCGGCATCGGCAATTTTTTCGGTCTATTGCCGGAGTCATTTCAGGACGCTCGGTTGTTTGGCGTTGAGCTGGACAGCATCACCGGGCGCATCGCGCGGCAGCTTTACCCGCAAGTATCGATTGCTGTCAGCGGCTACGAGCAAACCAGCTTGCCGGACAGCTTTTTTGACCTCGCGATTGGTAACGTCCCGTTCGGCAGCTACGGCGTGGCCGACAAAAAATACGATAAGCACAAGTTTCTGATTCACGACTATTTCTTTGCGAAGACGCTGGATAAGGTTCGTCCGGGCGGCATCATCGCCTTTATTACGTCCAAAGGAACGATGGACAAACATAACCCAACCGTCCGAAAATACATCGCGGAACGGGCCGCGCTGCTTGGCGCGGTGCGTCTGCCTAATAATGCGTTCCTGGCGAATGCCGGAACCGAAGTGACCGCCGACATTTTGTTTTTGCAAAAACGGGACCGTAAGATGGCCGTCAGCGAGCACACCGAGGAATGGCTTTCGCTCGGCGTTACGGCAGAGGATGTACCGGTGAATAGCTACTTTGCGGCCCGCCCCGAAATGGTTCTTGGTACGATGGCCTACGATGATCGGATGTACGGCAATCAACAGGAAACGACCTGTCGTCCCTACCCGGACGCTCCTTTGGACGAGCTGCTGCGTGAGGCGCTAGCGAACATCCATGCGGAGTGGGTCGACTTGGAACGGGAGGAACAGCCGGAGGAGGAGGAAGTCTCCCTGCCTGCCGACCCGTCCGTTCGTAATTTCAGCTTTGCGCTGGTCGAAGGACGCATCTATTTTCGGGAAAACAGCCGGATGCGACCGGTTGAAACATCAGCAACTGCGGCGGGCCGTATCAAGGGCATGATTCAGCTTCGGGACACGGTGCGCGAACTGATCGAATACCAAACCGAGGATTACAGCGACGAAGCGATAAGGGAGCAACAGCGCAAGCTGGATACGCAATACGAACGGTTCACAACGCAATACGGCCTGATTAACAGTCGCGCCAATAGCCTTGCCTTTTCGGATGACAGCTCGTACTTCCTTCTCTGTTCGTTGGAAGTCATAGATGAGGAAGGACGGTTGCTACGTAAGGCGGATATGTTCACGAAGCGTACCATTCGGCAACGCACCAACATAAAACAGGTGGATACGGCTTCGGAGGCGCTGGCGGTTTCCATCGGTACGAAAGCTCGCGTCGATTTGCCGTATATGGCAGAGTTGACCGGACTCGCGCAGGAACTGCTTGTGCAGGAGCTTCGCGGCGTGATCTTCCCGAATCCTGAAAATCTGGACGAAGAAGGACAACCGATATACGAAACAGCGGATGCGTATTTATCGGGCAATGTTCGTGAAAAGCTGCGCGCTGCCAAAAAGTTTGCGGCCTTTGACGCCGAGCGGTACGCTGAAAATGTTAAAGCGCTGGAAGCCGTGCAGCCGATGGACTTGGACGCTTCCGAGATTGATGTACGACTGGGCGCAACCTGGCTGCCGCCGGAAGTCATTCGGGCATTCATTTTCGAACTGGTGGATACGCCGTATATGTACCAAACCTCCATCAACGTGATGTATTCCGGCTACACAGCAGCCTGGAACGTTAAAGGCAAAAACGATGATCGTAGTAACAATATTAAGGCCAATGTCACCTACGGTACGAATCGCATCAATGCGTACAAAATTCTCGAAGACACGCTGAATCTGCGGGATGTACGGATATTCGATACGGCCGTTGAAAACGGTGTGGAAAAGCGGGTGCTGAACAAGCAGGAAACGGCTATCGCGCAGCAAAAGCAGGAAGCCATGAAGGAAGCGTTTCGAGACTGGATATGGCAAGATCCGCAGCGCCGGGAGCAGCTCACGCGACTGTACAATGATCGATTTAATTCCATCCGTCCGCGCGAATATGATGGAAGTCATATCCGCTTCACCGGGATGAACCCGGAAATCCGGTTGCGGCAGCATCAGGTCAATGCGGTTGCCCGAACGCTCTACGGCGGCAATTCCCTTTTCGCCCATTGCGTCGGCGCGGGCAAAACCTTTGCGATGACCGCCGCGGCAATGGAAAGCAAGCATTTGGGCCTGTGCAACAAAAGCATGTTGGTTGTTCCTAATCATCTGACCGAGCAATGGGCTACGGAATTTTTGATGCTCTATCCGTCCGCGAACGTACTTGTCGCCACCAAGAAGGATTTTGAAACGAAGAACCGGAAGACGTTCTGCGCACGGATTGCCACCGGCGATTACGACGCGATTATTATCGGCCACTCGCAATTTGAAAAAATTCCGATCTCGGCGGAGCGCCAGCGGCAACAGCTTTACGAGCAAATATCCGAAATCACCAGCGGCATCCGCGAGCTAAAGGAAGCCAAGGGCGAGCGGTACGCCATCAAGCAGCTTGAGAGGACAAAGAAGACGCTGCAGGTCAAGCTGGAGAAGCTGAACGACACGAGCCGTAAGGATGATGTGGTTACCTTTGAGGAACTCGGCATCGATCGATTGTTCGTCGACGAAGCAGACTCGTACAAAAATCTATTCCTTTATACGAAAATGCGCAATGTCGCCGGGCTATCGCAAACCGAAGCGCAAAAGTCATCGGACATGTTTGCCAAGTGCCGCTATTTGGATGAATTGACCGAGGGACGGGGCATTATTTTTGCCACGGGTACGCCGATCTCCAACTCCATCACCGAGATGTACACGATGCAGCGCTACTTGCAATACGAGCGGCTCCGCGGGCAAGGCTTGCAGCACTTTGATTCGTGGGCTTCAACATTTGGCGAAACAGTTACTGCCATCGAATTGTCACCGGAAGGTATAAGCTGTGGTGGAGGGTAAAACTCAAATCTATAGCATGGTCAACTCATTTGTGGCTAAATGGATTGGCTGACGAAAAAGAATTTGCAAGTGTACCGATAATCTAACGGTTGGAAGCTTGCGCATGGAAGGAAACGGATATCCATGCGCGAGAAAAATTCCTATCATACAGGCTGAAAAGAAGATTGCCTATGGCGCAAGCGTGGCGATCTGTCTTGTTCAGCCTTTTTGTGTGCCTTTGTAGCTCTGAAATCGCGCTGTAGGCTGCGTTAAGCGCATGCAGCGTATTAGGAAGAAAGGAGCCACTACATGACCGAAAATCAAAATCCGGATGCCGTGCCGCCGCAACCCGATTTACCCGTCGCCGCGCGCAGGATATCCTGCAAAATTGGCTCAACTACCTACGATGTGACGATTCATTTCAGCAAGACCAGCAAGGAGAATATGAATGACAAGATACTGCGTCTTGTCCGCAACGATCTGCAACGCCTCCAGACGGAGTAAACGGCACAATGGAGGCGGCTAACGAAAGCATGATAAAATGACACCAGCCACAAATGAGTTGACTGTCTGAAAGGAGCCATTATGCTTAGACAGTCAAATGAGAAAATCACCGCCCTGTACGAACGCCTTTCGCGGGATGATGAATTGCAGGGGGACAGCAACAGTATTGTCAATCAGAAGAAAATGCTTGAGGATTACGCGAGGAACAACGGCTTTAAAAATCTTGTTCATTTTACAGACGATGGCTATTCAGGAACGAACTTTGAAAGACCCGGCTGGAAGCAGCTCATGGCAGAAATGGAGCAGGGTAAGGTTGGCGCAATCATCGTCAAGGACATGTCGCGAGTCGGGCGGGATTATTTGCGTGTTGGCATGTATACGGAGGAATTTTTCAAAAACGGCATCCGTTTTATCGCGATAAATGACAACGTGGACAGCGAGAACGGAGATAACGATTTTACTCCCTTTCGCAACATCATGAATGAATGGACGGCACGAGACACCAGCCGTAAAATTCGGGCTGTTTTCCGAGCTAGAGCTATGGAGGGCAAGCGCATATCGCCATCAACGCCTTATGGCTATCTGCGCGATCCGCAGGACAAGCAAAAATGGATTGTGGACGCGGAAGCTGCGGAGGTTGTGCAGCGCATTTTCCGGCTTGTAATCGAAGGGTATGGCGTCTACCAAATCTCTGATATATTGACCGCTGACAAGGTGCTTATTCCTTCCGCTCATTGGGAACGCATCGGGGCAGATAATCAAAGGCACAAGCATTATCAAGATCCATACCGCTGGCGCGGCGGCGTGGTGGCAAAAATTCTTGAACGCATGGAATACATGGGCCATACCGTGGCCTTCAAGACCCATACCGTATCCTACAAAGACAAACGCTCCAAGGCGACAGCACCGGAAGAAAGGGTAATCTTTGAAAACACGCATGAACCCATCATCGACCCGGAAACGTGGCGCAACGCCCAGCGGCTGCGCCGAACGGTGCGTAAGCCTGATAAGCAAGGGAAGCCTAGCAGACTGACCGGGCTGCTGCACTGCGCCGATTGCGGCGCGAAAATGACGCATGACCGCTCCATGGACAAGCGGCCGGGCAGAAGTGCCAAGAATGAATACTTCTGTTCCAGCTACCGCACACAAACCCGTAGCTGTACAATGCACTTTATCCGCGTTCCCGTTGTTGAGACACTTATTCTGAATGCGCTGCGGGAGGTTAGCGCTTTTGCGCGGGCAAACAAGCAGGAATTTATTCGTCTGGTAACGGACAGCACTTCCATGCGGCAGGACAAAACGGCAAAGCAGCAGCGGAAGAAGCTGACCGCTTATCGGAAGCGCAGTAATGAACTTGATACGATCATCCGCAAGCTTTATGAGGACAATTTGAGCGGGAAGCTGTCGGACAAGCGTTTCGAGAAGCTATCCGACGATTATGAGCGAGAGCAGGAAGAACTGGAGCAAACTATAGAGCGCATACAGAGTGAGATTGACAACATGGAGAAGCAGACGGTCAATGCAGATCGCTTCCTAGACTTGGTTGACCGCTACACCGATTTTGAGGAACTTACTACGCCTATGCTCAATGAATTTGTGGAAAAGGTAGTTGTTCACGAAAGGGATAAAGGCAGCCGCTACACGACCACGCAAAAGGTGGATATTTATTTTAACTTTGTGGGATTGATGGAGTTGCCGGGAGAGAAAAATAATGTCGTTCCTGATAGCAGTACCCTGCAAAAACCCGTTTCAAAAAAGGCAATGAAAACTTACGCGCCTTTTAAGCAATATCTGGAACGGCAGAATGCTTCTACGATTCGCCTGACCATTTCGGGTATAGAGAGAATCATTGGGAGCAAGTTAACGGCAACTGCATATAAGTACAGGGCGTACTGGTATCCTCAAAAAAACCGCCCGTTAGGCTGCTTAATCTTTAATGCCGGCTACGACATTGAAAAGCTGGATTTGGAACAGCAGATTATTCTGTTGAAAAGAGCAGAGGAAATTGACGTAAAGCAGTTTATAAGCTAATTAAGATAGATAACGCACCGCTCACCGTAAAGGCAGAGGGTGCGTTTTTTCGTTCAAACTGAACTCTGTTTATATTTGTTTGCCTGTGTCGTTAAGTGTAAAAATCCCTTCAAATGTGGCATTGCAGGCTTTTGCGATTTGGTGCAAATCGTATTCGGAAAGGTTATCACGCCGCAACTTGGCAGCTACATTTTGATTAGTTGTTTTTGGCTCCAATCTATTAGCCAAATCGGCAATGGTCATACCTCTTGCCGCGAGCAACATTTTGACCTTGGTCGCCATGCCCATAAGATCACACTCCCTTTATGCAATGATATAAGATTTTGTTTCTCCGGGCAAAAGAGTATTTTCTAAAAACAATTCGCAGGTTGTTTTATATATTTGCTTATGTAAATACAAGGGTTTAGAATAAAAATGAATAAGTTTATTTGTTAAATATTTTTGTTTATTGAAAGGAGTTGAAAATTTTTTATTGATATTAGTAGGTCGTGTGGGATAAGAGTGGGACTAAGCTTTATCTTGATTTCGCTGGAACGGAGGATAGGAATGAGCCATATTTCTGAAATATTTGATAGGGCGCATATTCAATGTATCCGCGAATTTTTACTACGAGGTGTGAAAAATACCGACATTAATTCGATGGACTACAAGGAACGTCTTGCCGATGCACACAAAGCTGCTATTGAGCTTATTGAGGAAAAGTTTCCCGATATGACTGAATTTGAGGAAGTAACGACAAGGATATATGACTACGCCGGAGCCTGCGAAGATGTGTACATGGAAATCGGTTTGCAATGCGGTTTTATGTTGGCAATGCAGATGTTCCATAATGTGCAAACGAAATAGGAAGTCCTTGCATAGCGTGGAGACTGCCATACAGTGGCGGTCTTTTTTTATTTGAAGCGATACAAGCGCTGAAACAGCGAGTCGACACCGTTCCGACGCTTTTTATATAGACGGAAACCCTTCCCCAATAAAACACATGCATGCCTTATCTATAGGCGGTACTACAGGCTCGTAGAAGCGGTGGGGTATTAGGGGCGTCGCCCCT
>JBEPYM010000008.1:0-51880 GCA_041641375.1 Paenibacillus sp. | reverse complement strand
ACGAGTATTTGCGGCTGCGAGCCTTGATCTACAGTTGGCTGGAAAAGCTGTTTGCCCTATTGATGGCCAAGCTTCCGGAAGCCCCGCTCGAGCTGGATCCACGCGTCGTCAAGGTATGCGAGTATATGAAGGCAAATTTGAACATCAAGCTGAATATTGGTGATTTAGCCAAGCATGTGTATGTGAGCGAAGGCTATTTGCGCAATCTGTTCCAGCAATCCCTCGGCATGTCGCCGATGGACTACATCAAGCAGCTTCGTTACCAGGCTGCCTCCGAGCTGCTGGTCGGCTCTTCCTACACGCTAACAGAGATCGCGACCCTGCTCGGCTACGAGGATCAGCGGCAATTCAGCCGTTCCTTCAAATACACGACCGGCTTGAGTCCCAAGCAGTTTCGCAAGCAATCCCACGCCCTGCTGCAATCCTGACAGCTACAGTTGCTCCCTCAAGTGAGCATAGGTCGGCTGCAGACCGGCTTCCCGTTCGATCCGAGTCGCTTCGGGCGGCCACTCCGCTTTAGGCGCAACCACCGTGCCGCGTACGACAACCCGGTTCGCATCGCGTCCTTCCGTACCGATTACCGAAGTCGTCGTGTAGCTGTCTTCGGTCAGCGTATCATGAGTCGACCCATCGTGCGCAACATTGAGCCATCCTCTAAAGATGCTGTCCGGCAGCACAAAAGCATTGCGCCGCGCTTCCATATAGCCGGAGCCTTCATCGAAATAAATGCCTGCATGTCCCCCGTTGGCCGCATGCTCCCAAGTCTCGATATAATTCCCTTCAATTAAGGTGCCAGGCTGATCTCCAAGCATGTAGATCGCGCCGCCATCGCGAAGCTTGAGCATAAACCCGACGATGCGATTGTGCGCGATCGTATTATGACCTGCGGTCGTCGGCGTCGTATATACCGACTTCGGGAACAGCTCGCTGCGCGCATTCAGCTCGCTCCAGCCCCAGCCGAACGAGATGCCCGTATACGGCGCGTTCCATATCTCGTTATGCTCAACCCTCGTGTGCGATACATGACCAGCCAATACGGCAATGCCGTCAAAGTGCTCCGCTCCGAAGCGATGAAACAAATTGTTGGTTATCGCAATTTCCTTCACAACTGCCCTCTCATCCGATGACCGATGATCGCGTATATGTCCAAGTTGGATGGCATGCGAAGACAGGTCCTGGAATACACAGCCGCTCACCTCAATGTTCTGCGATCCGTATTCAAAGCTTAGCGCCGCAGACCCCATCTCCCGAAACTCGCAATTCAGCAATTGAATGCTTCGCGCTGCATAGAACTCCAGATTGGACGGCGTCTTATACAGGTCGTCCGCCTGCTTTCCCCCATCATAGCCGTAATACAGATACCCGGCTTGCAGACACGTGTACCCCTCCGCCGAGCTTGGGCGAAGCCAGGTTCCGTGCGCGAACGTCAATCCGTCAAACCGTACATGCTCTACCGGTCGGTCCAACGTTCCGTACGCATGGAGCAGCTTCTCCAGCAGTGGAGCGATCACTTCCGCCGATTCCATAGCTTCGCCGGCACGAGGAAGGTAGTACAGATACCCGCCTTCGCGGTCGAAATACCATTCCCCCGGCTCGTCAAGCAGCTCATAGGCATTCTCCACCCAGGACACGCCATGCATGTTGAACGGTCGAAGATGCCGCTGCGTATGGCCCCAGGCGGGCTGCTTCATAATCGCCTCCCTGCCTCGGAAGCCGGATAGACCGCAGCGGAAGCTCTTCCACTCGATCAGGCACACAAACTCGATATCCTGCGGATTGCGCCAGCTGTCCATGGCCGCATATGCTCCGTCATGCGGAAGCAGGAAGCCTTCTTCCGTCTTGCGAAAGCCATGGTCATCGCCATGCTCGCGAAGCTTCGGCAAGCAGTCCGGCGACTTGAACACGCCGCTCGCAGGCCCCCGCGCCCGCACGGCGCGATTGCCGTTGACGAACAGCTGCCGCGCCTCGAAGCCTTGCCACACGGGGGCTTTCCATATGTTGAGGCGCTCGTCGTGCAGGACCCAGCCTTCGATCCGCCTGCCCCCGCTGATGACCGGCTTTGCGCCAGGCGCCGCCTCGTAGATGATGCGATGCCCATTGCAGCCTGAATCAGCCGCCGTAAACTCCAAGGGTCGCGTCAATGGGTATACACCGTCCAACAGAATGATACGTATATCCCCAACGGCACTCTTCGCCAACTCTCTGGCCTGCTGCCTGGCGCCTTCCAGCCTGCCAGGGCGCTCTTGCGAAAACATTGTTCCTTCACCTGTAGGCGACACATACAGCCTCATATCCACGTTGTCAAGCACGCTCCCTCTAGCGATCTGTCATCCTGACCCGTTGAAAAAGCGGCCGCACAGAGTCAATATCTGCGCAAGCCGCTTCCATCCTGCTACTTCGCGGGGAGCACCGCTTCCGTGACAATCTCCCATTCGTGAATCTCGTATCCTCTTGCTCCCTGAACCACATATGGATCTTGCTTCACGATCGCTTCCACATCCGCGAGCGACTCCGTCCTATAGATCACGAGTCCGCCGGCGCCGTCAACGAATCTGCCGTTAGCGAAGATGCGGCCTTCCGCGCGCTGCTTCGCCAGAAATTCCAGATGCTGCGCCCGGTAATCCTGACTTTTCTGCGAGTCCTTCATAGGCAAAAATACGGCAAAATGCTTCATGCTTTCATAGCCCCTTCCTTCCGTGTCTGAACAGCTTCGAACATTCGATACAGCGCACTGTGATCCTCCTGTCCGTAGCCCTGTTGCCTCAGTGCAATCAACATGTTGTACAGCTGACTTGTGAACGTCAGATCCGCCCCCAGCTCCCCGCCGACAGACATGGCATTGCGCAGATCCTTCTCGTGCAGCTCAACACGAAACCCCGGCTTGAATACGCCGGAAGCGACATTGTTTATCTTCGTCTCAAGCACTCGGCTGCCCGCCAAGCCGCCGCGAACCGCTTCATAAGCCAGCAGAGGATCGATGCCCGCCTTGCGCCCGAACGCCATGGCTTCGGACAGCGCCGCTATATGCGTCGCGACCATCATCTGGTTCATCAGCTTCACCACATTGCCGGAGCCGAGCTCGCCAACCAGCGTGATGGTGGTACCCATCGTCTGCAGGAGCGGCCTCACCCGTTCGAATACTTCCGTATTGCCGCCGACCATAATGGCCAGCTTCGCCTCGATGGCGCCAATCTCGCCCCCGCTAACCGGAGCATCCAGCATGCGGGCGCCTCGCGCTGCCAGCAGCTCGCCCATCTTCTTGGTGGTCAGCGGATTGATCGAGCTCATATCAATGACGACTGCACCTGGTCGTATGCCTTCCGCTATCCCGCCTGAGCCGCCGATCACCTCTTCCACCTGAGGCGAATCCGGCAGCATCGTAATCACGATATCGGCACGCTCTGCTACCTCTCGCGGCGTAGCTGCCCGCTGCGCGCCTAATGCCGCAAGCTCATCTACCGCCGCCTGGCTGCGATTGTGCACGATGAGCGGGTAGCCCGCATTGCGCACATGCTTTGCCATGGGCTTGCCCATAATGCCAAGTCCGATAAAACCGATTGTTTCATTCTGCGCCATAGTCAGATGCACTCCCTTCTGTCTTACTCTAGCATAATCCGGACAAGAGATGGATTCCAGAAACGCATACTTTTGTACCAAAAACGATAGTTATCCGTGCAAGCAGCTCTCCATTCCGAGCCGTACCCACTGCTCTCTCGGCGCATCGACAGCCTTCATCGCATTGGACAGCTTCAGCAGCCATTCCTGCTCCAGCGCTTCACGATGTATCGGCGATTTCTGCGCATAGTCCTGCTGAATATCGAACAGGAACGATTCTCTCATCCTTTCCAGACCGTTCGATGCCGAACCTACTGCTGCTACCACACCCGGAATATTTGGAATGTAGGCGTCAGCAGGGTAACGCAATACAGGAAATTCCGTATGCTTCAAGAATGGGCCGCACTCGATCTCCGCAGCCTGCCGCGAATCCCAATAGCTCCATAGCGTTGTGGGCATGATGCCATATGAATAGCATGGCTTATTGTCCGGAACAGGCGCTCGGAAATAGGTCATCTTGCCGTCGGTGATATTGACCGTCTTGCCATGCCAGCCGAACAACGCCCACTCCCTGATGGATGATGCCTCTTTGCGAAGCAGAGGCTGGATGGAACGGCCATGAATGTGCTCTGGACAGCGCACACCGTAGTGGTCCAGTATGGTAGGCATCAAATCCGCAGTCTGTGTTAAGGCGTCTACCCTTCTCCCGGCATCCTTGCCGCCAGGAAGCCGGATAAACAGCGGCAAGTGCGCCAATTCATTGTAGCAATGCATGACGTTCTTGCCGTTAAAATTCCGCTCGCCCACAAAGATGCCATGATCAGTGGTGCAAATAATGAGCGTATCTTCGAATCTCCCGGTTGCTTCCAACGTGTCGAGCAGCTTGCCAAGCCAGCGGTCGCTCATGCTCAGCGTCGCGGCATACCGGTTGCGCAGATGCTCCGTCGCCTCCGCACCGGCCTCGTTAGGGCCATAAGGCGCCCAGTCATACCGAGGTCCCTGATATTGATCGCCATACGATTCCAGATACCTCTCGTCACAATCGAATGGCTCATGCGGATCGAACGTCTCCACCGTCAGGAAGAAGCTGTCCGCTTCACGGTTATCCTCCAGCCACTGACATGCTGCAGCGAAGGTGCGCGGACTGGAAAACTGCTCCTCCGATTTCATGTGCGCTCGGTTCTTCTCGTACTGATCAATCACCTTGCCCAAATAACTGTCGGGCAGCGGAGCTGGCGCAACTCTGGAAATCCACGGGTCGTATTCCTGTCCGCGGTGGAAGTCCCACGTATGATACTGCTGGCAATAGTTTTCCCCGCCAATTTCAAAGTAATGGTAATGATCCGTTACCATATGGCAGAAGACGCCTTGTGCCCGGAGCAGCTGAGGGAATGTCACATCATACGGCTCGATGCCGCCCCAATTCCGCTCAAGGAAATTATATCTGCCGGTCATCAGCTCGCGGCGGGCGGGCATGCAGGGCAATGAGCCCGCCCAATGGTTATCAAATACGATCGAGTCCCGCGCAAGTCTGTCGAGATTGGGAGTCTGGATGAAGGTATCCTGATTATAGGCGCGAAGCATGCGGCGATTCATGGAATCCATCAAAATACATACGGCTTTCACCAAAACCTGCCCCTTTCTACTCAACCAATCCCGTGCGCTCTACGCTTTCTACAAACCAGCGCTGCGCATACAGATACAACAGCAGCGGCGGCAATATGATCAGGAAGAATGCGCTCATTCGAATTGGCTCCGGGAACACGATATCAACGCCGGCTGGCGGATTCTCGGCGAGCCCCGTCAAATAGCCATTCAGCAGGTTCGTGCCAAGCGATAGCGGCGGAACCTCTGCACGTGTCATGAACATGCCCGGGAAATACGCATCATTCCAGTGCCAGACGAAGGAGAAAAGGAACACAACGAGAATAGCTGGCTTCGCCAGTGGCAGCATGACCCGGAAGAATACCTTGAACACATTAGCTCCGTCGATCTTCGCCGCTTCCTCCAGCTCCTTCGGCTGGGTTGAGAAAAACTGGCGGAAGATAATGACGAACAGCGCGCCCTTCAAGCCATGACCGAACAGGGTTGGCAGCAGGATGGGCCACATCGTATTCATAAACCCGATTTTCGTGTAGACAATCATGAGCGGCAGGATCGTGAGCTGCGCCGGCATGATGAAGCAGAGCAGCAGCAGGACAAACATGGCATTCTTGAACGGGAACGTAAGTCGGGCAAACGCGTAGCCCGCCACCGCACAGAAGATAACCTGCGCCACGGATGCAATCAGCGATATTTGCAACGACACGAGAAACGACTTGGTATATTTCAAGCCGGTCCATGCATAGAGCATATGCTCCAGTTCAATACCGGTCGGAATCCAGACGACGGCCGGGTTCAGCAAATCGGATGAATTTTTGACCATGGTGACGAGCATATAGAACAACGGTCGCAAGTAGATGTATGCTGTGTCGATCAGAATGACGTATATAAAGATTTTGAACAGAAGTCCTTTGTCCGCTTCCTTGCCAACAAGCATTCGCAGCAGCTTGGCCGGGAGGCTGCGCCAATTGGTGGCGGACAGCCGCTTGACAGATGATTGGATAACCGGTTTCATCGCTTTCTCCCTCCTTGATTCAATTTGGCAAAGATGGCAATCAGAATAGCAAGGAAGAAGAAGATGATGACAAAATAAATCCATGCCAGCGCACTGGAGAAACCATAATTTTGCGCATTGATTTTCACCAGCACCGGGTTGGTCGGGAACGTGAACAGATCGACAACTGTATAGATGCAGTTCAGGAAGATGAAAGGCACCATGCCTGGGAACGTGATTTTCCAGAATACTTCCCAGGGTGAGGCTCCGTCAATACGCGCCGCTTCATAGATAGATGGCGAGATCGTCTGTCTGCCTGCCAGGAAGATCAGGATCTGTACGCCGGAGTACCACAATACGAGTACGAACTGACTCAGAATGGTTACGACAGGCGCCGCCCACTGCTTCGGCAAATTCGCTTCGACAAGTCCCTTGATGTCATACTGATCCAGGAAGCTCAAGCCGCCTTCTCCCTGGGCAATAAATTCGACGATCAATCGGCCGGTTGTAAAGATGACGGGCAGGAAGAAGATTGCGCGAAACAACGTGCGTCCATAGAACTTCTGATTAAGCAGGATCGCAATCATCAGAGAAAATACGACGATGACCGGAATCATAATGATTGCCTGACGCAGGAACGGGAACAGGTCATTATAGAGCGCCGAAGCATCCTTGAACAAAATTTCCTCGTAGTATTTAAAACCTACGAACGATGTTGCGACCTCGCCTAGTCGAATCGTTACAATATGGAAGCTCATATAGAAGGAATACACAATCGGGAACGCCATAAATAAGAGAAATCCGATGAACCATGGTGAGATGAAAATCATGCCTTCGAGATTTCGGATGGTGGAGGCGGACAGCTTGCTTCGTTTCATCTAGTTCGCCCCTCCTTCAACCACAATGAAGTCCAGTCCAGGAACGGTAATGCGACCGTCGGAATAACGCTCCGTATTGTAATTCACGATCACTCTTTTGCCATTTGCGTAGGTCGTTTCCTTCACCTTGGGAGCAATGGTCCGGTGACCACTTATAAATACGTCCTGCACATTGTGGAGCGCCTTGTTGATTCGCGCGTACTCCGCAGCTGCTGTCTCCGCCCAATCCTCGAAGGTCATGTTGAAATAATAGTTGGCCCAATACGTCTTGCTCATCGTCTTGGCGTCCGCATGGGAAAAAATAAAGGTCGGATTGCCGCCAAATTCAACGAGCCGCAGCAGCTCTTCTTTGTACTGGAACGTATCGTTGACCGGACGCCCCGTATAAGATACAAGTCCGTGCAGGGCAATCGGAGCGAATGGAACAATCTCATCTGTAAACAGGTCGTACGAGAAATCCATCGCCATATCGACTATGTTGTCCGTGTGAGGCAGCGCGTAAGCCTGAATATCATCGGCCTGCACGGCTCCCAGCGTCTCGCGCGTCTTGCGCAGCAGGTCCTGGTGAAGCGACAGCGCTTCGGTTCGGTTGAGCGTATATTTCTTGTTGAAATCACTGTTCAAATATTTGCCCAAGCTGTCGAACGAAATGCCGCTAACGCCAAGCTCCTTGTACTTCGGCAAATCATTCTCGATAACTTCCGCCATCCAGCGCGGACTGATCTGCGTCTCCTTACCGCCAGTTGAACGACTTTCATACGTAAGCGCCTGACCACCCAAATCCACCATGGCATGGTTGCGCGCATTGAAGCCGTCGCCGCTTACATTGCGCCATCCATAATAGGCGTGGAGAAATACAGGGAAGCCTTGCGCGCGCGCATATTCGGCGAAAGCCTTCATGCCTTCGTTGCCGCCGAGCTGCTTCTCGACCGGGAACAAGCCGCCTAGCGTACTGAATCCGCCAGACTGCCATCCTCTGATCGTAATGAACATATTCGATACGCCGAGCTGCTTCAGGCGCTCGACCATCGACTTTGCCTGGGTCATCGAGGTGGCCGGCACATAACGGTCCGACAAGAAGCCCTTCTCACGGTCGCCGCCCATAATTTCAACAAAGAACGGAATATCCTTCTTGCTCGGCTTAAGCTTCTGTAATCCGTACACCTTGATCAGATGCTCCCGGTATTTCTCCGCCATGCCGACATAGTCGCTCTTGCTGCCGGCAAGCAGCTTATACGAGGTTGTTCGTGTTTCGCCGAATCGATCTTTGTTGTATGCGGTGTACCCCTGCGGCTTTCCGTCTGCAGTTCGCCTTGTGCCTGATGTAGGCTGAAAGAATGGCGCTCGGTACATCTGCTGTACGCTTATGAAGTTGTACTTGCTGAACGTCTCGGAAGGCGAAGCGATCATCTCCGTATACTCCGCACCGCCATGTGCGATGGCAAGCACTGACCGGTCGCCAGATTTGATTCCGATAATCGGATGATTGACTGTCATTCGACCGGGTCCTCGCATCGTGTTATGCGCGAATGGCCAGTCGAGCCCATAGGTGCGTTCTGCATACGAATAATTCGACTGCTCCCGATTCTGCTTGAAGCGTATTAAACCACCTGTGCCGTCGGGTATCAGCATGTAACCGTCCTGGCCAACAGAATGCGCTGCTCCCATGAACGGATACAATCGCAGCTTGACAAGGGCCAGCTTTCCTTCCTTGATGCCATCCGATAAAATTCGCGTTTCGACTCCGTCATCGGTCAGCACAACTTGCACCGGAATTTCAAGCTCACGCGAAGGGATAGACAGTGTATATTGAAATCCATTTGGAATCGAAGAAAATGCTGCGATTTCCCCGCCATCCTCAATGATATTGCCGGCCCGCAGCTTGTCGCCGCGGCGCTTCAGATCCACCGTTTCATACATTACCGGCGACTTGAGATTATTGCGCCAAGTGCCTTGAACCTTCTCATTCGGCCAGTGATCCGGATCCGGGAAGGAATGCCACACTGTACCGTTGCCGCGATGCTGCACAACGAAGTGGCCGGTATTGGAGTCGGTCTTCAAGATCAACAAGCTGTTCTCCGCCACCGTGCGGAACGTTCCGATCTCCGGGAGCTCCTTTGGGAATTTGCTGGCTCCGGGCGCCGGTTGCGAAGCCGAAGCTGCAGCAGCAGGCTTCTTCGCCGGTATCGCAGCCTGTCGTTCCAGGGCGGCGCGATCAATCCACAGAAATAACGCAGCTATCGCCAGGAGCGAGACGATCGTAAATATCGGCTTTCTCCATCTGTGTAAAACGGTCATCTCAGCTTCACCTCCTGGTACATGGACACAAAGAATTGAATCAGATCATCCGTTAATCCGACTGTAATCGCAATCAGAACACAGAAGATAATCATCGTAAATACGGTGGTCGCAATATTGAGCACAGTTTCTCCGACACCGTAGTTTTGGATCGACTGAACCTTCCAGAAGAACAAAGCCGCAATCCAGATGAGCATGCCAGTATCGAAGAAATCGTATATCGCTTGCTCGCTTTGAGTCATGCCATTGGATAAGAACGCCAGCGGCACTCCGACCAATATGATCGGGATGAGTCCGTAGGAAGCGCTGATGAACACATCCTTGAACCGCGCCTCGCCCTGCAGGATGGAGCCAATCAGATAGCTGGCTACAACCCAAAGCAGCCAGATCGCAGCGAACTGAAGCACAAGCTGGCTGTAATTCGCAGGCAGCGCCGCAGCCTTGTTGAACGAGAACGATGTTGTTCCACGGATCAACATCAATGAGACGAAAGTCGCTGCCAGATAGAACAGCGCGCTCCCGTATCCTCCCTTATTCTCATAACGAAGTGCAGTAAACCCTTCAATCGGATTCGTAAGGATCATGCGCATATGCTTGAGCTGCTGAATGAACGGAATCGTGCTGTCTGACCGATTGCGCCATCTCATACGCCAACCTGCTTTCCGCGTCAGTCGTTCGAAGGCCATGTACAACACAGCCGCTCCGATACATACATTTGCCAGCATGGCGAAATGTTTCTGGAACCATTGCAGGCGTATTTGCCAATAGGCATCTGAGAAGCCCTTCTGGTTGCCGGCCTGGAAAAAATAATCGCTGGATCCCGAATAATCGCCTCGCTTGTAGAGCGATTTGGCTACGCCCAAGAGCGCAGGCGTATATTTGGCGTTGTACTTCAGCACCTCGCGCCACATCTGCTCGCTTTCTTCGTATTTGCCATCAAGCGTCAATGCGTTGGCTTGATGTACGAGCTGACCAAATTCTGAAGGACGAAACATCTGGATAATTCCTTCTTGATCGTCCAGGATAAACAGCTCGTTCTTTGAGTTGGAGTCAATCGCGACCGGATTCCGTACAACACCCAGCTGCACCGAGCCCGGGAACGTCGAGCCCGACCAGAAGAACAGTAGATTGCCGGCTGCGTCATATTGGTTGACATACTTGTATTGTGAATCGATGGCCGTAATATTTCCTTCGCGATCCACGGTCACATCGACAAGCTGCGGTCCTGAAGTTATGGCGCGCTCACGCCTTAGCTCGCCGAACGACCGCTCAGCCTTCGTTCCGTACGCGTCAGCCTTCGCCAGCATATCCTGACCTGCATAGTTGAGCTTCTTGATTTGATTCAGCTTTACATCGACTCCAGTTGTCGTTGTATAGAGGAAGCCATCCTTGTCAACAGCAACGCTGCTGACCGAACCCGGCAGCTTGCTCAGCTCCTTGGACAGCATCTCGCGAGTATAGAAGAACCGCTTGAGCGTATCAGCGAACGAGAATGTCGTCTTGTTGGCGCCGAAGAAGCCTTGGAAATTGCCGTCCGGATCTAGCTGGAGCATTCCTTGGTAGCCGCCGATTGTAGCAATGTACAGGAAGCCTCGCTTGTCGACTACGAGCCGGAGCGGATCAAATTTGTACGTATCAGGCAGGAATGTCGATTTGGGCCTTGTGTACTGCTTGACAATCGCACCATCCTGCCCCAGCTTGAGAACACGCTGATTGCCCGTGTCGGCCACATAGATGAAGCCATCCTGGGCAATAAAGAGCCCTTGCGGTCCCTTCATCGGGCTTTGTGGCGTTGTGATCGTACGAATAAGCTCACCGCGATCATTCAGGTGGACGATCCGGTTGTTGCCGGTGTCGGCGATATAGATTTCGTCCTTGCTGTCGACAAATACATCTTTCGGTCCCTTGAGCGGCGAAAATACTCGGTTCGCTGGATTATTCGGATCGGGCTCATACAGTCCACGCCCGATAACCCGCACCGGCAAATAAGCCGACTGGGTATAGAAGTAGTTGCCGAAGCTGTCTCTGCTCATTGTCTCATAAGGGATGTCTGCCTTCATCGGTGACGGCAATACCGTTACGGACAAGATCGCAGATACGAGGATCGCAAGGAACAGGCTGGCAATATGTCGTCTCATGGGTCACCTCAGCTCCTATTTAATACCCGAGTGCGCCATGGTGGCGATCACTTTGCGTTGGAAGAACAGGAAAATAATAAAGTTGGGCACGAACATGATCAGCGCTGCTGCTGCGGCTGCCCCTTGCCGCGCTACCGTATTGGCCAGGTTGTTCGTGAGTGTAGTCAGAAAGAACGGAAACGTCTTCATCGATTCATCCTGCATAAACAAGGTTGACGTCTCAACATTGCCCCAAGCTCCCTGGAACGTAAGAATGGACACGGTGGCAATTGCGGGCATCGTCATTGGAATGACAATTTTGAGAAAAATGTAAAACTCGCGCGCACCGTCAATTCGTGCCGCCTCCAGCAGCTCGTTCGGAATCTGATCCATAAACTGCTTCATGAGGAAGACACCAACAGGCGCTGCAACGATAGGAAGCAAGTGCCCCATATAGGTATTCATAATGCCCAGCTCGCTTGCAACCAGATATCGCGGAATTTGCACCGTTTCAGGGGCGAACATCAGCGTGAGCAGGATCGTGGCGAACAGCGCTGCGCGGCCAGGAAACGCCATCTTTGACAGCGGATATGCACATAATGCGCTTACAAGTGTCACCGCAAGCACCGCCAACCCCGTTACCAGAATGCTGTTGAACAAATAGCGGGTTACAGGGATAACTGAGGAACTGGTCACAACGAACAACTCGATAAAGTTGCTAAATGTAGGCTCGCGCACAAAGATGTTCGGCGGGTAAACAAACAGCTCGTGCGGCGGCTTTAATGCATGATTGAAAATGTAGACGATCGGCATAATCATAAACAGACCCATTACGGAAAGCATAGCTAGCAGCAGCTTTTGGGTACCGTCCATGGCCTTTAGCCGTCTCTGGCGCCGTCTGAACAAGCGGGCAAGCGGAGACAGCCTGGCAGCGGTCGCCTCGTTCTCAGGTGGCGTTTGCATCGCGGTCAACTCCCTTAGTAAGCATAGTCATTTAGTCCGAGCCGAACAGCTTCCAGCCCAGCTTGTTGGACAGATACATGATGATCAGCAGGACGACCGAGATCGCCGACGCATAACCGAGCTCATAGCGGATAAAGCCGAAGTCGTCGATGTGATTGATGATCAGATGTCCGGCATACTGCGGTGTCGGCATCTGTCCGGAGAGCTCGACGCCGATTGCGCCTGCCTTGAAGGTACCGACGATCGCCATAACTGCGCCAAACAGCATCTGAGGCTTCATGGATGGAATCGTAATGTACCAGATTTCCTGCAGCCTGCTGCGAATACCGTCAATACGCGCCGCTTCGTAGAGCTCTGGGTTGACATTCAGAATACCCGCCATCATTGCCAGGAAGCCTACGCCCATACTCGACCAGAGCGTGACCGCAATCATGGAGCCCAGAATGTAATCTTTGCTGGTCACCCAGTTCTTCGGTTCGTCAATGAAGCCAAATTCCAGCAGGAAGCTGTTCAGGTAGCCGATCCGGTCACCGGTCAGCAGCGGCAGCCACACGATGCCCATGGCAATACCAGCTGTAAGCGATGGAGTATAGAACGCCAGCGCATACCAGACACGCGCTCCGCTCGGCAGCTGAGAGATGAGGTACGCCAGCAGGAACGCGAGCACATAACCGCCAGGTCCTACAATCATTGCAAACTTGAAAGTATTTGGAATCGCATTCTTTAGAAAGATGAGATCCTGGCTAATCAAATTCTGAAAATTTTGCCAGCCGATGAACGTCGGTGTTTCCAGTGCATTAAAGTAGAAGAAGCTAAGTCCAAATGCAGCAACGACCGGGATGAAAATGAATGCGAGAAAGCACAGAATGAACGGCGCAATAAACAGGTAGGCGAGCCGATGCTCAACCATGCGCCGCCACAGATCGGTCATCTTGTCGGCGAAGTTCCATTCGCTTCTCGGCTTCGTGTATATGGCACGTGTACTCGCGCTATTTGGTAACAAAGCGATCGACTCCTTCCCATGGCTTTGTGATGATTGGCACATCCACCGTTCTCAGCACGTTGCCGTTCTCGTCTATAAGGCCGAACTCTCGCTGCTTGCGAAGTAACTCTCGGTTAATATCCACAATCGCGGTCTCGAGCGAGGTGCGCGGGTTCTCCTTGTTCGCGTTAATGACCGCACGATTCCAGGCATTGTTAATCTCGCGTGTGGTGAAGTAACCACCCGGCAGGTTGACCTGCTCCTTGTACCACTTCCACTGCTGCAATATGACATTGGCTTCCGAACGTTTCCAGGGGAGCTTGACGAACGCTTCGACATTCGCCGTGTTCCAGCGGAAAGCCGGACCATAATACGCTTCAAGATCCGAACCGAAACGCTCCTGCACATCGGCTGAAATCCACCACTTCAGAAATTCCCAGGCAAGCTCCTTTTTCTCCGACTGCTTGTAAATCATTCCTGCTTGCTGTCCGCCAGCCGCCCAACGGGCAACCGTGCCGTCCTTTTGCTTGATGCCAGGTATCGGGGCAATATCCCACCATCCGTTCAGTTCAGGAGCGGCAACCATCAGCTGCACATACAGGTTGTAGTCGGCCACTCCAATCGGAATGGTTCCCCTACGGAAGTGCTCGTAGAAGCTCGGCACCTCGCGCGGCATGCCATATATCAGGAAGTTGTCGGTCCATTGCTTGAAGCCTTTGAACGCCTCTGGTGTATCAAGTGCGGATTTCATGCCATCAGCGGTATAAAATTCGCCGCCATTCTGGAACAGATATGGTATGAACGCCTGCGGCGGCGTAAAGAAGTTGTAGCCGTTCTGCTGCAGCGTAGGCAACATGTCATATACATCGCTCCAAGTATCCGGAACCTTAAGCTTTAACTGCTGCATAATGTCTTTGCGGTAGAACAACACCTGGAACGATTGCGATTCGGGCAGTGCATAATAGCCTTTATCATAATAGAAAGGCACTAAAGCACCCGGCGCGAATTGCTTCTCAATATCGCCGAAATCCTTAAATTCACGTAAATCCTGTAGCGCGTTGCGGATGGCGAAATCTACCGCTTTATCCTGGTTGATACCTAGAGCCACATCGGGCACAATTCCGGCTGCGTTCGAGAGAATCAGCAAATCCTCACGCGGGATAAGATTTACCTTCACCTTGATGCCGTGCTCAGGCGTAAACATATCGTCGGCCATCTCCTGAAGCAGGTTGACATAGTCACGGCCGCGGTTCATCCACACATTTAACGCTGTCTCATCAAGCTGCGTCAGGTCTTCCTTGCGAACGAACGACATATAGAAGTTATGTGCCGAGCCCGCCACTTTCTGCCAGAAGCTTGCTTCCAGATTCGGCATCTTGGCGCCAGATGGCACGATATAGATTTGATCCAGTTGAAGATGCTGCTGCTCCAGCTGAATGCGGAAGCTGGCGATTTTATCCTGAAGCGACGTGATTTGCTTCATCTTGTACGGGATTTCATTCGCGTAGCGCAGGATGCCCTCGAGATCCTTCACTGCATTGCGCATGCCATTCGAGACGTCGTTCCGATTGCCATTCGCCTCGATCATATTGAGCTCCAGCTGCTGGATATAGACCTTAAGCTTCTCCAGCTTGCCAGGCAGCTCCGGATAGTCTCGAGTAGCGAGCCAGGTGCGGTTGCGGTCAATTGGATCATTCTTGTTCGATTCCCTGAAACCCGTCAAGAACTTCAAATCCTGATCAATCTCGCGAAGCATCAGACTTGCCTGCTCCAGGCCATAAATAATCGGCTTGAAAGGAGCATGCGTCGATTCCATCGACAGGGTATGGACGCCTTTCTCCAAATACACCTCATATGGCTGATCCGGTCCGCTTCCGAGCGTAACGCCCTTCCAGCCCCGCTGGTAAGGAAAGCGAAACGCTTCAAACTCCTTGAACGGAATTTTACCGTCAATATAAATGTTGCGGAACGTCGATTTATTCGATGTGAATTGCTGCAGCGCCCGCACGGCGATCGAATATCGTCCCGATTCCGGCACCTCGAATCTCCAGGTTGCTGCTTGCCCCCCCCGGAACCATCGAAGACCGCCAATGGAGTTGAATACGTTGTAGCCGTATGCACGCGGACTCATCGCCGGATCCTGATGCGATTCCATCTGAATCGCCGAATCGTTCTTGACATGAATATTCTCGGCTTCTATCACGATCGGTTGTGCGTCAGGCGTCGGCCTGGCAGCTGGATAAGACTTGGCAACTGTCTCATAGTCGGCGGGCCTCTGAGGCTTCGCCAGCTTGAGCGAACCGATTACGATGGACTCGCTACCGGTCAGCCGGATTGTCCGCTCGCCCTTCTGCAGATACCATTGCAGCGGCATCGTATAAGCTCCCTCCGAGTCGCGGAACGGACGCTCCAGCCACTCGGCAATCTCAATCGACTTTGGACGAATATCGTCCCCTTTCTCGTCCTTGCGAATCGGCATGACATCCTGCCACTGGCGCGGGAATTGAATAGCTCTCGCCTCGCGGAACGGGTATTGTCCATCAATAGACACGGAGAAGACAGCCGGTCTACGCACCTCGCGCTTGCGGCCGGAAACAGGGTCTATGTTCTGAAATGGAAAATAAGACATATTCAGCTCGTACAGCCCTGTTTCCGGCACATTGATCCGATATTCGATCCACCCCTCCAGCTCATTCTGCCAGATCAAGGCGTTGCTGCGCCCTTCATAGGTGCCTGGGCGTGCGGTTGTGCCCGACTGTCCGGATATTGCCGAACCTTGTACAACGACCTCTGCCTTTCCTTGAGGAATGGCTGCTTTCGTCCACTCGCTCATTCTCTCCGAGAAGTAAGGCTCGAACATGGTCGAGCTTACAGCAGACACCGATTGTGACGAGCTGCTGGAAGTTTGAACGGCAGCCGAACCCGACGGGTTGCTGGCTTGAGTTGCATGTCCGGACGATGCCGGTATAACGGCAGCGGCAGCCAGTGACGCGCTCACGAGGAGCGGCCACCAGCGACGCCGATTGTGCGTACGTATAGCCATGCTATGCATCATCTCCTGTTCATTGCTAAGACGTTAGTCCGCAGTTAATCGTCAGTCAGCCGAACACCGGTATCGCGATCGAAAAATAGCGCCTTGTGCATATCCAGTGCCACTTCTACCCGCTCGTCTTCCTCAGGATTATGGCGAGGATTGACGCGAACGATCAGGTTCGAGCCTGTGCCAATATCCAGATACAAATATCGATCGGCGCCCATCAGCTCGTTGAACTTGAGTGTTCCATTCATCTGACTGTTCGGGAAGGCTTCAAATACAATCGGATCCAGGCTGACATTCTCGGGGCGAATGCCTAGCACGACCGTCTTCCCGATCAATCGCTTCTCCTCCAGCTGCTTCGCGACACCGCGTGGAATCTCGATCATGAATCGGCTCGTGTGGAAGGAGACCGCATCCTTGTCCTCCATCAGCCTGCCTTCGATAAAGTTCATCGGAGGAGAACCGATAAAGCTCGCAACGAATCGGTTGTTCGGATAGTTGTAGATTCGCTCGGGCGTGTCCACCTGCTGAATGATGCCGTCCTTCATAACGACAATCCGGCTGCCCATCGTCATCGCTTCTGTCTGATCGTGAGTGACGTAGATCGTAGTTACGCCCAGCTGCTTATGCAGCTTGATAATTTCTGTGCGCATCTGTACACGCAGCTTCGCATCGAGGTTGGAGAGCGGTTCATCCATCAGAAACACTTGCGGGTTGCGGACGATCGCCCGACCCAAAGCTACACGCTGCCGTTGTCCGCCTGACAGCTCGCGCGGCTTGCGTTCCAGGAACTGTTCGATCTCAAGCACACGCGCCGCCCGCTTCACAGCAAGATCAATCTCGTGCTTCGGAACCTTGCGCAAGCGCAAGCCGAATGCGATATTTTCATAAACACTCATATTCGGATATAAGGCATAGTTCTGGAACACCATCGCAATATCGCGATCCTTCGGAGGCAAATCGTTCACAAGCGTATCGCCAATATAGACCTCGCCTTCGGAAATATCCTCCAGCCCCGCAAGCATGCGCAGCGTCGTCGACTTGCCGCAGCCCGAAGGTCCGACGAACACGAGAAATTCCTTATCGTCTACCGTCAAATTGAAATCCTTCACGGCCGCGATTCGATTGTCCTTGCCATACCGTTTGTAAACGCTCTTAAATTCAATTGTAGCCACGCCGATCCCCTCCATTATGCAAGCAAAGTCAAGTTTTGCCCTATAAAAATAGTATAAGACGGGAGCATGGCCCCCGTCAGTGTCGACTGAATAGATAAAGTACACTATTTTGATATGTTTTCGTTCTTCCGGTACTGTCCCGGCTTCATGCCGAAAAAATCCCTGAATTGCCGATGGAAGTGGGTCATATTCCGGTAGCCGACGCGCTCCGCCACCTCGGCGATGCTCAGTGCCCGATCCCCTAGCAGCTCGCCCGCCTTGCGCATTCTCTTGCCTGTCATATAATCGGAGAAGGTAACCCCCATCTCCTCCTTGAACAACGCGCTGAAATAACCGGGAGAGAACGCGAATGCCTGCGCAACATCGCGCAGCATCAGCTCGCCGCTAAGCCGCTCCTCCACATACTTGTCGATGTCCTGCATCAGCTTGTAGTGGCGCTTGCTCTTGCGGTTATGAAAATGCTCCGAGATCTCGAACATCCGTCTTCTGAGCCACGAGCGCATATCCTCTACCGTTTCCAAATGAAACAGCGCGTCCAGATTCTCATTCTCCCAGCCCAGGATGGCATGCATATTCTCGTTCATTTTGTGTAAATATAAATCTAGCTTGGAAACAATATGCAGAACAAATTGATACGCTTTCGCCTTGTCACGAATTGGCCTGACCATTGCGAACAACTCAATCAAACAGTCATCGATCCGCACCAGCTCGTACTGCACCATGGCATGCAACAGGTCATCCATAATTTTGTCAAAGTGCCGCGCATGACGCGACTCTTCTTCGGCTAGCTGGAGCTGTTCGATGACACGGCTCTTGCCCATAAATACTTTGCTTGCGAGCGCTTCACGCGCCTGCTTGTAGGAGACAGCGAGCTTCTCACTGCGGCTCTGCTCCTTGCCAAGCCCCGCAGTAATGGACAGCGGCTCATGTCGACGCACCTCCTCGACCAGCTTCTCCAGTTGACGTACCAATAAGCCGCGATCTTCCTCCTCGGAGATGATAGCGACCTGGTAGTCGTTAATCCGGCAGAAGTATCCGATCTGATCGCGCTGGACCGTATCCAGCACGCGCTTCTGGATCGCATCCAGCACCAAGAGCCGCTCCGTCTCATTCGCGCGGTTCAGCTTCCAGGCAACATCGTCAATTTCAATGACGACAGCACAGCGGCTTCGATCGGCGCTATCAATACCGTACCGGTTCAAGAGCGGCTGCAGGCTGTCCAGAGAGCCTGCACCTTCCAGCCACTTAAGCAGCGTTTCATTCTTCATTTGCGGAACCAGCTCCTGCACGGCACTCTGCACCCGGCTCTGCTCCTCCGAGCTGTCCAGATCACAGCGGACGGACTGCAGCAGCGCCAGCAGCTCATCCTCGTCCACCGGCTTCAACACATAGCCACACGCGTTAATCTTGATAGCATTCTGCGCATAATGGAAGTCGGCGTAGCCGCTGACGAATACGATTTTCACATTCGGAAGGAACTCCAGAATATGCCTTGCCATGTCAAGCCCGCTCATCCGGGGCATTTTGATATCCGATACTAACACATCGACATGATGCTCAGCCGCAAATTTAATGGCTGCACCTGGTGTATTGAACGCACCTGCCACCTCCATCCCGGCTTCTGACCATGGAACCAATCGTCTTAGGCCTTCCAGATCATGCTCCTCGTCATCGACCAGCAGTACTTTGTACAAGCTGCTTTCCCTCCTCTTCTTTATACTTCGGCACAGTAATGAACACCTTGGTTCCGGCTCCCGGCTTGCTATAGATCGTAACGCCATAGGGCTCGCCGAACTGCAGCCTTACCCGCTCGTGAACATTGCGAATGCCGTAGCCAATTGGATGAAGCTCTGGCTCCATAATTTGCTGCACCAATTCTTCGCTCATGCCGCAGCCGTCGTCCGCAATCTGAAAATAAATAATTTCGTTCTCACAATAAGCCTCTATCCGAATATGAATCCGGTCGCCCTCCCAGGCATGCTCGAGCGCATTCTCGACGAACGGCTGAAGGATGAGCTTGATGGTATCGTATTGAAGGGCATCCGGATCTATATGGTACGTCACCAGCATTCGTTCGCCATATTTTTCATTCTGTATCTCGACGTATGTCTTGATCTGTTCGATTTCTTTCTCAATCGGTATGATGGCTTTTCCCTCATTGAGCGTAAGCCGGTAAAACCTTGCAAGCCCAAGTACCATGCGGTGCATCTTATCGATCTCGCCCAGCTTCCCAAGCCTGCTGATCGCGGACAACGTATTATAAAGAAAATGCGGGTTAATCTGCGCTTGCAGAACCTGCAGTTCCTTCTCCTTCTTCTCCATTCCCACCAGGTATACTTCCCGAATAAGCTCATCGAAACGGTTCAACAACCAATTGATCGTCCGTGCGATTTGGCTGATTTCATCGCGGCCGCGGACATTCAGCCTGGACGTAAAGTCGCCCTCACCGATTCGACGAATAGCGCGATTCAGCCTACGTAGTGGACTTGTCACACGCTCTGCAATCAGGATGCACAGCAGCATACACAGAAGCGCCAAAGCTCCTGCGACCATATAAGACATCTGCTGGAGGGCTGTTGTATGATTGACAATATCCTGACGTGAGGCGGTGTAACCACTGAAGCGGCTGAATAGAATAACTGCCGGCTTTCCTTGCACGAACAGAAGCGGCTTCACATACAGCGCATAAGGAACGCCGCCGATTTCCCTTATCATATTTGTTTCCTGCCGACTCTCAACCACCCCTTGCAGTATCGCCGCAATTTGCTCGTAGTCAGCATCTTCAGCCGCAAGCCTGGTTAGAGAAGGGGCTGATTCCATCCGCTGCTCGATGGAATTGCGTGACATCAACCTGCCGATCTCATCGGCTCCAGCATCTGTCAATACAGTGAAATCACCGCTGCCGGTAGCTACAAATACACCATCAGCAGTATTGGTTGCTGAGGATAAGCTGTTCAAAAATTCGGTATTGACGGCCAGCTCGACGCACACCTCACCGATAACCCTGTTCTGACTGTCGTAAACGGGCTCTTTGGCAAAATAGCGGACATCACCGTAAGCGGCAATGCCAATGCTTTTCAAGGCGATGCCGTATCTTGAATGATTGTACCATTCGTTGTAATACCACACGGGAGAGCCTTTCTTGCGTTCGTAGCCCTTGTTACCGGTAAATACCGGGTACCGTTGCTCTGGTACCACATCAACGCTGCGAATCATCCAGACGCTTTGGTGCTTCTTGACGCGGCCGGCAAGGAAAGTCTCCGCAGCATTGGACTGACCGCTTGCCAGAATAACGGGCATATCAGGATGAGTCGCGAGCTCCTTCGCCGTCAAGTACGCTTCGTTCAGCATCAGCTCAAGTTTATTGGTTATCGATTTGCCGACATATCCCTGCTTTTCATTCAACTGCTCCTCAAGCAGGGCATTGCTGTACCCAGCCGTCCGATTCAGCAGCGACCAGGAAAACAGCGATTGTACAATAACTACGACCATAAACAGCAGAAAAAACGGCGCGGTAATTTTCCATTGAATTGAATTCATGCGTGATCTCCTTATGGCGCAGCAAGAATCGAGTAGCACCATTATACCGGATCGGGCATAGGGCTGCCTAACCCAAAAAACAGGTCCTGGCCGCGGACCTGTTTTTTGGATCAATCCGGATCAAGCACGGACCAACGCTCCCCATATACGTCACGGAAGGCGGGACGGCGTTGACCTACCCTGCGGGAAGCCGCATTCTCAATGGCAGGCTCCGCTTCTCCCGCTTCCATCATACGTCTGATCAGCGCAGCCTTCAGCTCATCGGCGACGGCTCGATAATGTACGACGCCTGCCAGATTTTCCAGCTCATATGGATCTGCGTGCAAGTCGTACAAGAACTGCTCCACGTACCGATCAGACCCAGCGTGATCGGCGCCATTCAGATCGGGAGCGACGACCGCATATTTCCATCTCTTTGTCCGAATGGCTCGTCCCACGCACGATTCGCTTATTTGAATGAATGCTTCCTGCGGCCATTCGGCTGATTCCCGGCGCACGAGGGGCATAAGCGAACGTCCTTGCATGTGCTCCGGAACGGGAAGCCCTGCTCCATCCAGCAAAGTTGGCGGCAAATCAATCAGACTGATCAACTCGCGAATTGCCCCACCATTGCGGAAGCCGGGGCCCATAATAGCACCAGGTACGCGAACGGCGCTTTCATGGGGCGAGCGCTTGTATTCGCCATTACGGGTTTTGAAATGGTTACCGTGATCCGATGTAAACAGCACGATTGTATTCTCATCAAGGCGCATGCTCTTGAGTGCGTCGAGCAATCTGCCGAGCGCTTCGTCGAGCTTACGCACCATGCCGTAATAGCCGGGCAAGTGACGCGGTGCGGTACCGACGAGAGTCTGTAAATCAGGGGGTGTCCAGGCATCCCTGTACATGTCGGCATAAGCGTCGGGTGCTGGATAATCATCACTGTGATTTTGGTGGTGCGGCTCCAGATAGGACAAGAACAAGAAGAACGGCTCCTGCCTGCCGCTCGCATCAGCGACATACCGAATTGCAGCATCCGTCATAGCGTCCACACGATAGCCAGGCAGCTTCACCGGTTTGTTGTCGTTGTCGAACAGAATCGTTTCGTAGGCATCTGACGTAAATTCAAGGAGCTCAGCACCCAGCCAATATTCGTAGCCGCCTCGCCTTGGTTCTGTAACCGGTTCCTCGTGAGCCAGATGCCATTTCCCAATGTAACCGGTTCGGTAGCCGGCATCCTTGAAGGAATGAGCGAGCGTTCGAGTATGCTCAGGCAGTGGAATGCTGTTGCGGTAGCAGCCTGTGGTCGTCGCGTATTGTCCGCTCTGCAGGCACGCCCTCGCCGGACCGCATACCGGCTGACACGTAATTAGCGTCTCCAGGTGTGTTCCGTATTTGGCCATTCGATCGAAATTTGGTGTCAAATCGAGCGGATTGCCGTGAATTCCAGTCGTATCCCATCTTTGCTGATCGGTAAAAAAGACGATGACATTCGGTCTGCTCACCCCGCTCACACTCCTTGGCTGATATCCACAAATACAGGGCTTGCGTACATAATGCCGCCGTTGCGCTGAAGGCCGCGAACATAATAGTGAGTGGATGCAGTCGCCGCACCAAGCGGAATGGAAAGCTGCACATGCGGAGTCCATGAATTCCCGGCCCACACTGTGCGCCCTTCCGATATAATCTCCAGCGACTGCCAGGCATCCTCACCTGCAATGCGCAGTTCAGCCTGCAGATGCGTGCCAGACTGAACCGTAGTTTCGCCTCCCATCAGCGTGCCGCCAACCGTAAACCATACAACTGCGCGTGTATCCCACACCGCCCAGGTATGACGGTTATACAGTGCCTCGTACAGCGAATCGCGGCTCCATTCCTTACACCAGGATCCGGTAAGGATAACGCTTTTGCCCGCGTGCACGCCGCCGCCCTCTTGGCGGGCATAGGAGCGCCCCGGCCAGCCGCAGTGATTGTCGGAGCCGCCGGTAAATCCGACTCGGTAGCCAAGCGCGAGTGCATCCTGCACCGATGCTCCATAATGATTATGCCAGCCTCTCCACCGATCGCTGGGGTACGAGTTGCGCTCCTGATTGCCCCGAGTTTGCATAATTTCGACCAGCCGAATATAAGGCTCTGGCTCGGTCCAATTATATGGATACCAATAGGGCGTGTCGTCTTCCTTGCGCGTCTCTGCCACCGAGTTCGTATGATGCGGAACTGCGAAGAATTCGGTGAAGTCCCTAAGCTTCTCGTTCACCTTATCCGGTCGACCGCCTTGAAAGCCTGCTTTGCCTCCGCATACGACATCATGATCCGGATCCAGAAAATAATAGTTTTCATGCCCTTGATTCGTCGAATTTTCCCAGCTGTACATCGTCACGAATTTGTCGCGTTCATACAGTTCATCCAGCGTGGCAACCGACTCTTCCCAATCCTGCCCCTTCGGATTGTGATCGCCCGGGGAAGCAAAGCTCATATTCAGCGCGTCCCGCGCAGCAAGCAGCGCATTGCGCAATGAACGCTGACCGTCTCCGGAATAATCCGTATGCCAGTGAATTTCTCCGAATCCCGGACGCAGCGGAAACATCGACTTCGGCACAACGGCGTTACCAGCAACGACAAAACCGCCTTCAACGGGTACACCGTTCGAAATGGTCTCTTCCGTTGACAGCTGATCCATTGACATCATTACTTGAACCGACTGTACGGTATCCGCGCCATCCGTCTCAATCTCCAGTGTTCCAGAGATTTTCTCTACCCAGGCCTTCCCGTTCCACTTAAGCTGAATGTCAGATGCACGGGAGAAGGCAGTCGGATTGCCATATTGATCCTCAGGAACGATCATCGTTCTAACCTTGCCTTGCTCATTCTCCATCGGGTGAGAATACACAGACAGCCTCTCGACAGGTCCGGCTTCCGTAGGCAGAGCGATCTCCGCATGGCTAGCCTTCACATAAGGCACGGACTGATCCGTATCGTTGTGCCGAACCACCGTCTGACTCCAGATCGACAAAGTCAGATCGGTGCCGGCATAAACGTTCGGTATAACCAGCATGCGGATGCGCAGCGTTTCCCCCTTGCGCAGTCCGTACTGAAGCTTGGCGCGCGCCCAGATCTTGTCCGTATTGCGGAACCGGTCGCCCGAGCTCGGCTGAAGCTTCCAACGATATACAATATCCGCTTTCTCAATCTCAATTCGCGCGATTCTCCACTCATAGAACGCCCGGAACGGAGTGCAGCGAAGCTCTATATGAGCGCCAGCCACATGATGCTCTTCTGCCGTCCACAGCAGCTCCACCTCAATCTCGCGGCACAAGCTGGCCGATAGTCTGTTTGAATCTGTCCGTCGCAATCCCATATTGGATCTCCCTCTCTAATATTGCTTATTGTCGTTGCATACTCTCATCATAATCGGAAGAAAAACCAATGATCAATGGCAACATTGTAAGTTATAACGATACAATATTGCTCCCTGGTTTGCGGATGGGTTTAGGAGCAAACCAAGCAGCACATGCGCCTGCCAGAGGAACGACCGAAGCACATAGCAGAATAAACTGATAGCTTTGGAGTGTATCGTACGCGATGCCGAACGGAAGCGGACCGAGAGCCGAGGCGAACACGAGTGTAGCCATAGCCGCTCCGCGAATCGCTCCGAGATGCTTGCGTCCAAAATAGTTCGGCATGACCAGCCCCATGGTGTTGTTCTCAAAACCGTTCACCATTCCCCACATGACGGCAAAGACAACTGCGGATGACATGGAATTCACACCGCGCAAATATAGAATGGAGAATGCATGACCAAGAAAAACAATTGCAAGTATTACATGGAGCTTGACTCGTTCGATAGCCGAACTTGTCCACCGGCCCACCGGCAAACAGCATACATCCGCCTGCGAGCAAACTCGCCGCCGCATACATCGCCGATATTTCCGAGCGGCTCAGATCCATCCCAGACATGTACGACTCGATAAATACTGCGATCGTATAGGTCTGTCCGGGCCCGGAGAAAAACATTCCGATTCCACCGATTGCCACAATTACCCAACCATAATAATAGCCGGAACGTAACGGCAAGCTGGATTCCGCCAGACGTTCAAGAACGTTCACCATAATCCACTCCG
Source organism: Paenibacillus sp. (assembly GCA_041641375.1). GTDB lineage: Bacteria > Bacillota > Bacilli > Paenibacillales > YIM-B00363 > Paenibacillus_AK. The sequence continues at coordinate 26,639 of JBEPYM010000008.1, read as the reverse complement.
CTTTAGAATGCTAAAGAAATAGCACAAGGCGGATCGATTATCCGCCCTGTGCATATGAGAACTACTTGGTCATTGCTTGCCTGTCTTCGCTTTGTCTTCCGCAATCCGCTTGGCATGTGCCTCATCCTGTTTGCGCAGCAGGGTGTTGATATCCGGCTTATCCTTGATGTATTCCGCTACAAACAGCGGGATTTGACGCAAACGCTCATACTCCGAAACAGGTGAAGGAGCCTTGGCAGGCTTGTGAATGAAGGAAGCCTTCACATTCTTGCTTGCCAGTTCAGGCAAATCCTTGCCGAATTGAAGCATAATATCTTTGTTGGCAAGTACGGTGCCATTCGCAGCCCGCTTAATCATATCAATCTGATACTCATCGCTCAAGACGTACTCGATCACCTTGAACGCAGCGTCCTTATGCTTGGATATCGGACTTATCGAGATGTGATTGGTGAACGGCAACGGTTCGATTCCTGGAAGATGTGACCACACAGGCATCGGTGCAATATCCCACTTCAGCCCGCTCTCCTTCTCTGCTTGAATCAATTGAGTATGGTAATGGTTTACAGCCATCATTGCAACATTTCGATCCTTCAAGAAATCATCAATACCATTGTTAATTTGCTTAGCCGGATCATCCGTGAAAATTCCCGGGATATCAGCGAATGCCTTAATCATAGCATAAAACGTCTTGAATCCAGGATCTTCGGAATAACGAGTTTTGTGAGTAACTGGATCTACATGAACAATTCCGAGTGTGTCAAGCATGAATGCTGGCGGACGTTCCAAGTCAAAGCCGCGGTACTGAACGCCTCCATCAGTTCGTGTAAGCTTCTTGGCAAGCTCAACCACCTGCTCCCAGGTCATCGCCTTGTTTGCATCCGGGTACGGAACTCCGAATCGGTCAAAAATATCCTTGTTATAATACAATTGGTACACAAGTCTCGAAACAGGAAGTGCATTCAGCTTGCCGTTATTGTATGCCTTGGCATTCTCCAGCAGCTCCGGCTGTATGCGGCTCAAATCGAATTTATGTGTTTTAACCAGATCGCCCATATCGAATTGCAAATTGTTGTTGAGCAGAGTGCTCTGCATGCCAAGCAATCCGTTGATCAACCACAGGACGTCAGGAACATTGCCCGTCGCGACCATCTCAGGCTCCAGCTTCGGCACGTGCTTCAATGTCAGTCCCGGATATTTCTGCTCAAAGCCTGTCTTGAATGTCTCAAAATCGTTAAACGGATACAGAATGGACAGCTCTGCCGGGGCAATAACCGGCGGTTTGTCGTTCGCCACAGGCGTCTTACTGCCTTCCGTTGCTTTAGGTGCAGAGCCTCCGCCGCTGCATGCCGCAGCAAGCATTGCGGTTACGGTAAGTCCTGCAAATAGCTTGACCACTTTTTTCTTCATGTGTTTTCCTCCCCTGTTTTCTTCATCTTTTGTAAATCAAGCGAATGAAAACGCTTAACATTATTGTACGAAGTATATAAACAAGGGTCTATGCCAAAACCGGCGAATTTTGTACCAAAAACACATATGAATTTATTTCCGGACAACAGGATACTCTGCCCCGGCAAAGCCAAGACTCTCACCGCCGTCTACCACGAGCGAAGCTCCTGTAATAAAGCTGGCCTTGGAACTTGCCAGAAAGACGGCCGCATGGCCGATATCTTCAGGCTCGCCGATCCGGCCCATCGGGAACTTTTTGCCCCACTGCTTGGCAAGCTCCTTCCGCTCCTCGTCCGTTTTGTCCACAATTCGCGATTCTACGAGCTTGTTCCTTGTCCATCCGGGCAGGATAGCATTCACGCGAATATCCGGCGCAAGCTCCTGGGCCAGCCCCTTCATCATGCCGACAAGCCCTGCCTTGACGCCTGCATACAACGAAAAGAGCGGACGCGTGTTGAGCGCATGGATCGAGGAAATAAATACGATGCTGCCTCCCCCGGTACGACGCATACGAACAGCAGCCTTCTGCGACAGGAGAAGCGTACCGCGCAGGTCGGTCATCAAATACTTGTCTATGGCTTCGGAACTCCAGTCCTCGGCATGTTGTTTAAACGTCATACCTGCGTTATTGACGAGGACATCGACAGGGCCAAGGCGCTCCTCGACAACATTCAGCAAACGGTCAAGGCTTTCCTCTGAAGCAAGATCCATTGGACAATAGATGGCGGAGGCGCCATTCCGCTCCAGCTCGGCGACGACGGTCAATCCCTCTGCCTCGCTTCGGTCAGCAATGACTACTTGATCGCCCTCCGCTGAGAAGCAGCGAGCAATGCCCCTGCCGATACCCGACGCTGCGCCGGTTACAATGACAACGCGTTGCTTGGATGCCATATCCGTTTCCACCTCACCATCTAGTTGTCGGCAACAGAACCGTCATCCTCGTGGAATTTGCGGGGCGAATCCCAATCGCCAGGATACTCCATCTCGCGAACGAAATCCTCATCCACCTCGAAGCCCAGCCCAGGGCGGTCGGGAATATCGACATAGCCGTCCTTAATGATGAACGGCTGCTTGAAGAAGCCGACGCCCGTGCTGCCTGGCGCAGTCGAATGCTCCTGCACCATATAGTTCGGCACGTTCGCGCCAAGCTGCAGGCTCGCTGCAAGGTTAATCGGGCCGAGCGGATTGTGCGGTGCGAAGCCACAGAATTGCGCTTCCGCCATCGCCGCGATTTTCTTGCCCTCCAAAATGCCGCCGCAATGCGCAAGATCCGGCTGCACAATCATGGCCGCCTGCTTCTGCAGCAGCTCGCGGAACGCAAACTTCGTGAACAGACGTTCGCCGGTTGCGATCGGAATCGTCGTCGAACGTGCGATGAGCGCCATCGCATCGATATTCTCAGGCAGGCAAGGCTCCTCGATCCACATGGGAGCGAGCGGCTCAAGTGCTTTGCAAAGCGGAATAGCCAGCATCGGGCTGATCTTGCCATGGAAATCGACCGCGAAATCACGATCCGGCCCGATCGCCTCGCGAATCGCCGCCATCTTCGCCACCTGCTTCCTCACGTAAGCAGGTGTCTCCATCAGGTGTGCGATATCCTTGAGCGACGTCTTCACCATCGTGAAGCCTTCCTCGACGCATGCCTTCGCTTCCTCGTAAGCAGTCTCCGGCGTCATCGCCTGAATGCCGCGGTACATGCGGATGCGAGTGCGCACTGCGCCGCCGAGCAGCTGGTGCACCGGCACCCCGAGCGACTTGCCGAGTATATCCCAGAGCGCCTGCTCGATGCCGCTGATCGCACTGCACAAGATCGGGCCGCCGCGATAGAAGGTGCCGCGGTACATCGCCTGCCACAAGTGCTCAATCCGACGCGGGTCCTGTCCAAGCAGATGCGGCTCCAGCTCCTTCACCGCCATTGCCACTGTACGTGAACGGCCTTCAAGTACCGCTTCTCCCCAGCCGCTTACACCTTCATCCGTTGATATTTTGACGAATGACCACCTTGGCTTGACATGAAAGATTTCAATATTGGATATTTTCATTCCTCCGCATTCTCCTTCTTCGGAACGACCGGGTACATCGTTCCCATCCATTTGTGAAAATTGTCGTTCTTCTCGATCAAATGCTGCATCAATGCCTCGAAGTGGAACGCGATCTGCTCGCAATAAACCGGATTGTCAATCTCGTTCACAAGCTCGTTCGGATCATTCAGCAAATCATAGAACTCACAGATATCAGCCGGATTAACAATCAGCTTATAGCGATCCGTTCGAATCATGCGCTGCGGATAAGGGAAGTGATGTCCATGAAACTCAGCGAAGATTCGATCGCGCCAAGGTTCTCCATCACCTCCACCTGCAAGCAGACCTCGCAGACTGACGCCGTCGTATCGCTCTGGCACAGCTCCGGTCGCTTCTTCTACGAAGGTGGCGGTCAAATCCAGCAGCGAAACAAGCCTGTCGTCCCGCTCGCCGCGTCTGCCCCCCGGATATTTGACAAGGAACGGAATATTGTACGTGTCCTCGTACATGGCAGGCCCCTTGTCTGCCATCTTGTGACTGCCCTCGAAGCTGCCATGATCTGTCGAAAATACGATCATCGTATCGTTTTCCAGCCCCAGCTCGCGCAGCACATCCATCACACGCCCGATTTGCTCGTCCACCAGCGTTGCGAAGCCCCAGTACATCGCGATGATTTTCTTCCACTGCTGCTCGTCGAACTGCTCGCAGCACCAATGGTCGGCATAGTTGCGCTGCACCCGCGGCTTGTTCTCGAATGTCTCCTTGAACCCTTCCGGCAGCTTTACATCGTCCGGATTGTACATATTGGCATATGCTTCCGGCACATAATAAGGGAGATGCGGTCCGAAGGTAAACATGCCCAGGTAGAACGGCGTGCCATTCTCCTTATACGTTCGCGCATAATCACGAAGCTTCTCAATCGTCTTCTCCGCGAGGAAGTACGTGTAGGTCGCCTCCAGCGGCTGCTCCAGTATGCCGCCGTAAGGCAAGCCCGGCGTGCCATTCGGGAACGTGCCGCGAATATGGCTATGCGCTTTGAAGCCCGGCAATCCGCGCTCCTCCAGATAGTTCAGGTAGTGAGGATTCTGATACGTCTCCCCCCAGCCTGGATAATGCTCGCCCTCGAAGCCGTAGTCTTCAGGCCCCTTCTTCGTGCCGACATGCCACTTCCCGATATTGCCAACCCGGTAACCAGCCTCGCGCAAGTCGTGCGAAAACGGAATATTGCCCGGAATCTCGTCTAATTCGGCAATATTGCCGACATTGCGCTCCGGATTCGCAATCAGCTTGTGCTTGCTTGGCTTCATCCCGGTGACAAGCGAGCCTCGAGCCGGCGTGCAGATGGATGACGGTGTATAGGCCCGGGTAAAGAGAACCCCTTCATCTGCCAGTCGATCCGCGTTCGGTGTCTGGACTACCTTGTTGCCATAGCAACCGAGTGTATCCTTGCGCTGCTGATCCGTAAAGAAGAACAGTATGTTTTTCCTGCCCATCCGCTACACCCTTTCCTGTCGTCCTGTTGCTTGTGCGCTATACAGCGCTTGCCTTCAACGTTACAGGATGATCCAGGCAAAGTACATGACCGCAATACATGAAAACATACGAAAATCGCATATCGACCCTCTCTACCGATAATCCTTCGGACTAACCCCTACATACTTTTTGAAAACCTTGGAGAAATACGTACGCTCAACATACCCCAGCTTGGCTGCAATCAGCTCGATATTGTCCTGATTGCTTCGAAGCATATCGCATGCTGTTTTCATCTTGAACCGATGCACATAGTCGGTAAAGTTCTCGCCAGTTTCCTGCTTGAAGTAGCGAGACAAGTAACTTGGACTCATATACAAGTGCTCTGCCAGATGGACCAGCGATACTTGATCAGAAAGGTGATTGGACAAGTATTGATCAATCTGCTGAAGTTTGAGCTTCTTCCCGTTACGGCGGCTTTGCTTGCTCTCGTATATTGCTGCCAGACGCAGCTCAAGAAGTCCAATCAGCATACCTAACCGGCTGCACCGCTGCAAGGCGTCATAGAACGACTTGTCCTCCGGATAACCTCCCTGCATTTCCAGCATGCGCACAGCCTGCGCGCATTTGGCCAGAAGCAGCGCCGAAACAGGTTTCACGGTGGAAGCTCTCATGGCGATGATCCCCGTGCCTTGAGCCAAAGCCCCCTTGCTATCCTCCACGAACGCTTTGACGACTCGATCCCATCCTTCATTCCATGCTTCGGAAGGGTCGCCGTTGCTCGACGCAGCCACTGTATGCTCAGGCATCAGACGAACCCTAGTTTCCTCATAGAAAGCATGTCTTTCCGATTCACGCAGCTTTCGGTATGTGTCCTTTATACCTTCCATTCCTGCAAAGCCTTTCGAATAGGCAAACACCATTCCGATCTTCAGAAATTCACGAATACGATGATCAACCATATTTAAATATTGATCGCAGCTAACCGTAATCGGGCGATGCAGCGAAGGTCTGAAGTTAATGACGATCACAAGACGATCATCTGCATCAACGAATGCATTCGCCGCAGCATCATCTCCCGGAACCAGCTCCTCAGCGATGTTGCGTATCGCATACAACAACAGGGATATATCTGACAATGGGTAACTCTTGAGAAACTGTGCGTAGTCTATCGTTCCGAGCGCAATTGCAAAGTGCGAGTGTTCCCAAACGATACCAATCCTCTCGCCGAATCGGCGAAGCTCCTCAAAGCGGTTCGTGGTAAGCAGCTCTTCGAAAAATGTACGTTTCAGCACCTCTTTGTTTTTCTGAATGTCCTGCTTGTATGATACCGCTTGCCGACGCTGCCGATCTGCGGCAAGAAGCGCAACGGCTTTGCTGACGCTTGCCGTCAAACCTTCCGCCGTAAGCTCGTTCTTGATCAGGAAATCGTCCGCATCAAGCTGCACCGCCCGCCGGGCATAATGGAACTGTTCATGAAAGGTAAGAAAGATAATACGAAGCTCCGGTTTGCGCTCTTTCAGCTGCTGGGCGAGCTCTAATCCGTCCATGCCAGCCATCCCGATATCTGTAATCAGAATGTCGGGAGCAAGCTCCGCGAACTGTCGTAACGCCTTGCGCGAAGAGCTAGCGGAAGCGACGATCTCACAGCCTAGCTCTCTCCATTGAATAAGACCCGATAGGTATTTCAAAATGGGAATATCGTCATCCACAAGCATCACTTTATACATTCGGTCCCTCCTTCAGCTGCAGCCTTAGTTCAACGGTCACGCCGCACTGCTCATTCGAATATAGAACAAGCGACGAGTCCGCTCCGAATGAGAGGGCAATCCGACGCTTGATATTGCGAAGACCGACCCGCACGGGACCGGAGTCATGAATCGGCTCTGCAAGCTTCTCATTCAAGCTGGAAACGGAATCCGGGGGCAATCCTTCCCCGTTGTCGGCGACACGAACCAGCAGGATAGTGCCCTCCAGTCTTGCCTCTACTCGAATACATGGCACAATGCCGTCGACCATGTCCTGAAAACCGTGTACAATTGCATTCTCGACGATTGGCTGAAGCAGCAGCTTCGGCACAAACTGTTGCTCCGTTTCCGGCTCAAGGTCTATGACGAGTTGAATTTCAAGGTCATTGCGCATCTGCATAATTTCCACATAGTGACGAAGCAACTGACATTCCTGCTGCAGCGTGTCCGGCTCGTTCACCTTCATATACGCCTTCAGCAAATTCATAAGCGAATCAATCTTGCGGCTGTACAAGCTGTTCGCTTCCATCTCCAGATTGCACTTGATCGAATTCAGTGTATTCAACAGAAAATGCGGCCTGATTTGCGCAAACAGAGCCTGCAGCTCAAGCATCCGCTTCTCCTCCTGCTCATGCTCGATATCCCGAATCAAACGATTGATTTGATCGAGCATATCGTTCAAGGTTCGTCCGAGCTCGGCGATCTCATCGTTCCCATCAGCGTTGAATCGTACGCCAAGATTTCCCCCGCCGAACAATCTCGCACTGGCTTGCAAGGATCGAATCGGCTTATGCAGCCTGCGAGCGAGGATCAGGGAAATCATTATGAAGCCAAGCACGAAGGGACCGGCCAGCAGCAAGGATAACGCAAAGGCACTCGCATTCTCTGCTGTCACACTTTCAACAGGCGTCTCATAGGCAAGCTTCCACTCCGATCTCGGCACAACTGCTTCGCTGCGAATGACATCATGGCGATCTATGGAATGATAAGGAACATGATGCGATCCGGCAATAAGCGCTGCATTCGCATCGAATGCAGCGACATATCCGGTCGCCGCTCGTTCAAACAGCTTCGTAAAGTAAGTCTGGGATATGCTGATATAGAGAGTCGCCAGCGTCTGGTTCGTGGCCTGATCGCGAATTACTCTTGCAATATAGTAACTACTCTGGCCTTGCTGGCCAATCTCAGGAGCTAAGCCGATCCATTGAAGCACATTCGGTTGATTCGGCGCAAGCCGGTCTTTCACGTTCATCCAGGCTTGCCTCACTTGATCGACCGATACGTGCTCTCTGGCAACAGAATGGATGATAAACCCGCTCTGGTTCACCAGAAATAATGTAATGTCGGGATTCAGCATCCGATACGCCATCAGGTAAAAGGAATCGCGCATAGCGGAAAGCAGCTTTACATCCTCAGAGCTATTTACTTCCCGAAGGTTGCGAAATTCGAACAAATTCGCCCTGATATTCGGGTCCTGGATATAATAGTTGGAAGCGAATGTGATATCCTCAATAAGCCCGGCCATCTCCCCAGCCAGCAGCGAAGCCACCGATTCATTGCTCGCTTTGATCTTGTCGGCAATCGTTTGCTTCGCTCCCATATAGGTAACGAAGGAAATCCAGACTGCCGACAAAACAATCATGACCAGGAAAGACGTCAGGATGCGTCGGTAAAAGGTAAAGCGAAACAAATGCTTCATGAGCTGACTCCCCCTGTTGCAGTTTCCTTCACCACAGTTTCCTTCACCATATCGAAAAAAAACAGAACAGTCAAAACAAGATGGAAATGCCAGGACGCCCTGACGGGCAGCCTGGCATCGATATCACTCCAACACATGGTCGATTATGGCTTGAACTGTTTAATGACCTTATCGGCTTCCGCCATCATAAACTTCTGAGCTTCCTCTTCTGAAATATTATCCAGAATGTATTTGCTGAAGCCATCATTGATCACCTTGCGCAGCTGATTCGCGTAAGGAACTGATATTTCTGTATCGACAGCCGTCTTGACACGCTTGTCATAAAGTGTTTCCCTGAGCGACGGAAGGTCAATCGCATTCTTCACATTGCCATACAAGCGTTCCAGGAGCGCCGTGCTGTCTACCTTCTTCCAGCCGGACAAGCCTACCCGCGCCTCGGACTCCGTCGTCATGTAACGCATGAATTCGTACGACTCATCCTTATGCTTGGAGCTATTGGCGATTGTTACATACGTACCGCCAATGTTGGTAAGCCCTTCAGGCGCACTCTTGGTCGATTTCGGCAGCGGCGCGAACATCGTCTTGAATTTATGCTTGAACTGCTCCTGATTGGAAACCGGAGGAATCGTAAAGCTGCCGGTAACGACCATAGCTGCCTGTCCGGACGTATACTCATTGTTGATGTTCAGCTTCGCGCCGATCGTCTCGGCGAATGTCTTCACGCTTTTGTCATCCTTCTCCATCGCGCGGCGCAGCTTGAAGAAGGTGGCGAATGACGCGTCGTCGAAGTGAGGCTTCAAATCCTTGTTCACGTAAGGGTTGGCCTTGTCTGTGAAGGCGATCATATTCGGATACTCGGCGAACGTATGGAAGTATGTGCCGTACCGCTTCGTGTTGCCCTCACCCTTCGTCAGCTTCTTCGCGTAATCACGGAAATCATCCCAGGTCCAGTCGAATTTCGGGAGCGGCAAATTCGCTTCTTTCAAGGCATCCTCGTTGAACATGACAAACCAGTTCGTGGTCGTATGCATCATACCGTAATGCTTGCCTTTATACTTCGGATTGACATAATATTCATCCGCAGGGTTGATTTTATTCTTCGTATAGTAATCATCCAGCGGCGCCAGCACCCCAATCGCAGCGCGTGCAAGCGTTTCCTCAATGTTGGCGAATTTCAGCACATCCACCTGCTCGCCAGATGCAAGAACGACATCAAGCTTCTTCAAGCTTTCCACCGAGTTGCCGGGCACCAGATTCACCGATTCTACCTTGATGTGCGGATGCTTTTTCTGGAAAGCCTCAATGACCTTGGCGGTCGCAGCAGCCTCCGCATCGCTGTCCCAGTTGTAGTATTTAATCGTTACATTCTTTTTGGGTGCTTCCGTTGTACCCGACTGTGTTCCGCTTCCTGTTTGGCTGCCGCTCCCCGAATTCGAAGCGCAACCGCCGAGCGCTACTACTGCAATCAACGCTGTGCTTGCCATTACCTTCAGCTTTGCTTTCACTCTGATTCCCCCTTGGACTCTTATGCGGTGCTTGCCCTCATTATACAGGCGGATACTTCCGTTCAGGTGTGTGATTTTGTCGAAAATGTGCCATCCCTTTACCCTTTTACCCCGCCTAACGAAATCCCTTTAATCACCTGCTTTTGCAAAATGATAAATACGATGAGCAGCGGAACGATCGCGGATAGGGCAGCCATCATGACCACCGCATAGTTGTGCGTAAAATCGTCGCGGAACAGCTGCATGCCGAGCGGAATCGGATACAGCTTGCGGCTGATCAGGAAAATAAGCGGTGCCTGATAGTCGTTCCACGACCAGATGAACTTGATGATGCCCACCGTGGCAACGATCGGCTTGGACAACGGCAGTATAATGCTCCAGTATACCCTCCAGTATCCTGCGCCATCTATCTTGGCCGCTTCGATATAATCGTTGTGAATGCTAAGCATGAACTGTCGGAACAGGAACGTGAAATAGATCGAAAACATGCCAAGAATAATGAGACCTGCATGCGAGTTGTACAGCCCCAGCCACTTGAGCAGCAAATAGCGGGGAACGAGTGTGGACTCGGCAGGAATAATCATCAGCGAGAGCAGCAAGCCGAATGAAAAGTCTCGTCCCTTGAATTGAATCTTGGTAAATGCGTAGGCCGCCATCGAGGAGAACAGCAGTGTCGTGAAAGTCATGGCGATCGACAGCTTGATTGAATTGTAATAGAACATCATGAATGGAATTTTGCCCATCCAGACCTGCTTGAAATTTCCAATCAGATTCCAGTCCGTCGGAATCCATTGAATCGGATAAATCAATACGTCCTGTTCAAACTTGGAGGCGGCGGATACCATCCAGAACAGCGGTGTCAGAAAGAACACGGAAATCGCTGCAAATACAATCGTAAATATCATTCTCGACATGTCGAATCTTTTGCTTACCATGCTGATCCCCCCTAGTCCTTCTTATTTCTTAGCTTCCAGGTTGCAAGCGTAATGATGCCGACAATCAGGAACAACACCCAGGATATTGCCGATGCATATCCCATGCGGAAATTGCGGAAGCCTTCCTCATAGATCCGATATACGAGCACGGTCGATGAATTGTTCGGACCGCCTCCGGTGAGGAACGAGATCAGATCGAACACTTTGAAGGACGCCATCAGCGTCGTAATGAGCAGGAACGATATGGTCGGTCCAAGCAGCGGAATTGTAATGCTGAAGAACGTTTGACGGGAATTCGCTCCGTCAATCTTCGCCGCTTCATAAAGCTCGTCCGGTATGTTGGTCAAGCCGGCGATGAAGATTATAATTTTGTATCCAAGCCCCGCCCAGATGGAAATGATAATAATGGATGTAAGCGACCACGAGGAGTCCGCCAGCCACATAGGAGGATTATCAATGCCTATGTTCTTCAGGAAACCGTTGATCGGACCGCGAGTCGGATGATACAGTGCGCCCCACACTGCTCCAAGCGCGATAATCGAGGAGATATATGGGATAAAGAAGGCGACCTTGAAATAGCTCTGGCCGTATACCTTGCTATGAATCGCAACGGACATCAGAAGAGCCAGAAACAATCCCACGGGCACTGTATAGAACGTGAATATAACGTTGTTGCGTATCGCCATCATAAACTTGTCATCTTCGAACAGAGCCAAATAGTTGTCCAGCCCTGCAAACGTAATCGAGGAAAGTCCTCCGACGAGGTTCCAATTCGTGAAGCTTAAAAACAGCGAGAAAATAATCGGAAAAGCACCTAATACAATGACACCAATCATCTCCGGAGCGAGAAACAGCCATCCGGCTAGCGCATCCTTGCGGCTTGTTGTCCAGAAGGTGCTTTTCTTCGGAGAAACAGCACTTTGATTGTTCATAAGCATCCCCATCCTTATCAGTATATTTGAAGTATAACGGGAGGGCAGGCAGATGTTGATAAGGCAATCATGCGAATTTGTGCGTGATTTTTACATTCTGATTGGACCGCATTCCTGTTTTTGCGAAAATCGTCGTCGTTTTTGTCATGTTTTTGATTGGTCTTGTCCTTCATTGTCGTTCTTTGACATGCTATGATTGTCGAGAGAGATGTAAGCGCTTTTACAAATGAAATTCAGGTTGGGGGAAATCATATGAAACTCAGATCAGGGCATTTGTTAGGACAGCTCCAGGCTCGACTGAAGGCGCTTCGATCAGTCAATCTGCTTCTTTCGTACCGAGGGTCTCCTATTCGTTCGATCGGCGTACGCTTATTCGCGATGTTTCTTATTAGCGCCCTTATTGGAGCAATCGTGGTCGGAGCAATTTCCTATCGCGTTACAATGAATGCTCTGGAGCAGAAGATGGGTGACAACGCCTCGCAGGTGACGCGCGACACGGCCAGGGACATCGATCGTTGGATGAGCCAGATCGAAGGTCTGTTTAATCAATCGGGCATCTACATGCAGCAAAATTTGTTCCTGCTGCCTGATCGGCAGAAGCTGAAGCCCGAGGAGTGGCCGAATTTCGACGAGAATATTCGCAAATACTTTTCAGGCATCACGAACGCCAACACAATGGTGCAAAGCATGACGATCCTTCGAAGCTCCCATGAGAACGTAGGATACTCCCGGGTGAACAGCACGCTCGTTGAGAAGGCATTCGATCAGCCTTGGGTGCAGGAAGCGGTGAAGCTGAAGGGGGCCAACTACTGGCTTCCGCCGAGGAAAGGCTCCTATTTCAATTCGGATACGCAGGAGTTCGTGTTCGGCTTTGCCAAAGCCTACTGGAACAAGGAAGCCCTGCAATGGTCAGACGTATTCGTCATGGAGTTTCGCGTCAGCTTCATCGGCTCTATGCTGAAGGATATTACGTTCGGCGGACTTGGCAACCTCCATCTGATTGACAGTGGCAGCGTCGTTATTTACGCCAACACAGAAGAATTCCCGTTCTCTTCCAGCTATGCGGCATTTCGACAGATCGAGCCTTCGGACACTTATCGCATTCAGAGCTCGCATCTGTTGACAGAGCATCGAACAGAGAAATACGACTGGGTTGTTGCTGGAAGCATTCCGATGAAGGCGCTTCTGGAGGATATGGCTAGCATACAGGCTGGATTCTTCGCCGCAATCGGACTGTCCTTGCTGGCGGCCGCTGCGCTGGGGTATTGGGGCTATCAATATATTGGGAAGCCGCTGATCCAGGCAAGGCAGACAATGAGGCTAGCCGAAGATGGTGACTTGCAGGTGCGCTTGCCTGATCGACGCAAGGATGAGATTGGCGGAGTAGGGGCCAGCTTCAATCTGATGCTGGAACGAATTGGAGAGGTAGTGGAGAAAGCACGTATGACATCGGACAAGCTGATGGACTATACCGAGCAAATGAATGAGCAGGCGCTGAGATCGAGGGCAGCATCGGAAGAAATTGTAGTTGCGATGAGAGAGCTGGCAGCCGGCTCAAGCAATCTTGCGCACGATGCTGAGCGTTCGAACGAATTGAACGGCCGTCTGTTTGCGAAATTGCAGCAGCTTGATACAAGCAACAAAATCATGCATTCGGTTACGCTGCAAGTAAGCGAATCCAGCAGGAAGGGAGCAGATACGATGAAGCAATTACGTACGGGCAACAGGGATGCGGAGAGCAACGTCATGCTGCTGCTGGAGCGTGTGGAGAAGCTGCAGGAGCATACAGTGGCGGTAAATGCCGTTCTGGACTTGCTGACAGCCATCTCCAGACAAATTAACATCCTTGCGTTGAATGCCTCCATCGTAGCCGCGCAATCCGGTGAGAATGGCCGAGCCTTCATGGTTGTTGCCGGAGAAATTCGTAATTTGGCGGGCAAATCAGCCAGCTCGATTGAATCGGCAGCGGAGGCAATCGAACGCATTCGCGGCGATATGGACGAAACAAGCAGTCTGATCGCTTCCTCGGGCGATATTTTCAAGCGTCAGACCATGTCCGTTCAAGCGTCTGAGAGCATCTTCAACGAGGTCGCGGCAGCTATGCAGCAATTTCTGTCAAGCTTCGAGGACGCGAGGAGCTCTATCGTTCAATCAGTGGAAGCTCAGCAGGAGTTGGCAGCTGTGATGGAAACCGTAAGCGCCGTCTCCCAGGAAGCAGCCGCGACGACTGATCAGGTATCCGGGCTGGCTGACCGCCAGAAGCTGACCAGCGACCGCTCCGTCGAGATAGCAAGCGAGCTGGAGGAGCTGTCTGTCGCTCTGAAAGACGCGCTGCAGGTGTTCAAATCGTAATATAGACAAGGCCGAGGGAAGCTCTCCCTCGGCCTTGTCTATTAATCCTCTCCAAGCTTGACAGCCTGATTGATCTTGATCCTCGCCATCATCATCCCGAGAATTCCCAAGGCTATGATCATCATGATGCCGAACATGACCGTAAGCCTCGTCGTATCCGAAGGATCAAACGACACCTGAAAGGGCGGTACGCTTGATTTGGGATCGAAGCCGAGCTGGAAGAACGGTACGAACAATCTGGACGCGAGTTGGCCAGTAATGAAACCAATTAGCAGCGCCGCGCCTGAGGTCAGCAACTGCTCGAAGCCCAACATGCTTACCACTTCGCGAAGCGTAAGCCCCATCGCTCTGAAGATGCCGATTTGGAGCGTCCTCGCTTTTAATGATAATATCCAATACAGCAAAAATCCAAAGAAACAGATGCTCACGGACAAGAGAAAGCCCATTGTCATCACGCCGTTCACAGCAAGACGAAACGGATCGCTTCGTCCATCCGCCAGAGCCTGAACAGAATCTCGATATCCAGTCAGCGGCATTCCCTTGTCTGCGATCGCCTGAAACAGCTCTTTACGTGAGGATGGCGCTTCCAGCTTCACCCAGGCCTCGTAAGGCAGCAGCGCCAGCCTGTTCTGAACGGATGACAGATGTCCGACCACGAGCAGCGGTTCCTTTGGTTTCGCTCCTGATTTCTCAATACCTTGCGGCAGCGGATTGAAGGTTGGGAAATAATCAATGATACCGTAAATCAGGAAAGGAACCTCCTGTACCCCTCTCCAGCCTATCGTAATTGTATCCCCTTCCTTCAGCTTGTACTGATTTGCCATCGATCGCGAAATCAGCACCGCCGACGTTTCGGGCGCTATCAGATTCAAATAGTCATAGAAGTGATGCGGCAACAGTCCATCCTTCATCCAGCTCGTTCGTCCGAACTCGTCGGTGTCGATCGCGATGAGGTTGGTTGTACCTTTCTGTTTGCCGCTTGTAAAAGAAACTTCGTTCTTTAGAAACACCTTGGCCGCTTCCTGAACACCTGGTAATTGACGCACAGCATCGAACGGTGGTTCCGAATATTGAACCTTAGCCTGCACCACAGGAGAAGACGGTAAATCCATGCCGTCTCCAGCACCAGAAGGCATCTCATCATTCTCCCAACGGAACGTCAGGCGTATATCGGCGCCTTCTCGATATCGAATCTGATCATCGAGATTTTCATTCAAGGTTCGAGCCGCACTGGATGAGAAAATACCGGTAGACATCGTGAGAATGAGAAAAATCATCAGAAACTGATACTGGTGCAACGACCGTCCGACCGAAATCAGCGTGTTATACAGCGAAGGCTTCCACCATCTGCGAAACATAATATAGATAAATTGGACGAGCCACGGATACAGCCTCAGTAATAATAAGCCCGCGCCAACAGAGAACAAGCTCGGCACGAAGAACAGCAGCGGGTCAATGCGAATGTCTGTCGACTGCAAGCCGAGCGAAGCTAGTGTCTCCGTTCTCGCACGGAACATATACATACCGTACAAGGAGACAAGCAATAGCGCAAGATCGAGAAACCACTTGTGCCAGAACGGCTTTTGCGCGCTGCGCGCCATGGACTGCTTATGCGATACAATTGTTGAGCGTGTTGAACGGTATACCGGTATGAGGATCAGTAGCACGCTTACAAGCGCCGCCACTCCTCCATACAGCCACGCTTCGCTTTCCAGCTGCGTCTGTAAGGCAGCCCGGTTTACGAATTCGAGAAAACCATTGGATGCACCTAGAACCGTCGTGAACCATTTTCCCATCCATAATCCGGGAATCATAGCGGCAGCCGCGAGCAGCATGCTTTCGACCGCATAAATTCCAATAATTTGCGCCTTGCCTGCCCCGCGACTGCGCAATACTGCAATTTCCGTCTTTTGACGATCAACGATGAGGTGCGCCACCATGAACATATAGAACGCCAGAAGCGTCAGCACGGGAACGTTCAGCGACCAGAGCAGCGTCTGCAAATTCGCTTCCTTGGCGTTGTACGTCATAATTGTCGGCGCCATGTCAAGAGTAAGCTTATGCTGTGCGAACGTCTCATCATAATAACGCTGTGCGTTGCCATGTACATGGATCAGGTCAAGCGCATCTGACAGACGAATATGTTTGTAATCAAGGGCAGCGTTCCATTCCATACGCTGCACGGGAAGTCGCTGTCGTTCCGTAAAGTCGCTCTCAAATTGCCTGAACGGAATAAACAGCGCATTATAATGGATTGATAATGATGCCGACGGAAAGAACAAATCGTACTCATCTTTCCGGTCGAAGACGCCGACAGGCACGATGGTAACCTGGGCGCCGTTTACTTTCTCCTTTAGTTCCAGCTCCTGCCCAAGCACAATCTTGAGCTGCTCCAGTGCACTTGATACAACGAGCGCTTCATAGACTCCTTCCTTGCCAGTAGCAGCCGGCAGCCTTCCATCAATCACTCTGATATGGTCCTCCAAGTCTTCCATTGCAGCGATATGAGCTGCCCTGTTGACACTCGGATCATATTTCACTTTATCAACCGGTATAAAGCTGTGCGTATCCGTTGCTCTTGCTCGGCCCGAAACCAATACAGGCAATGGATAACGTCGAACCAGCTCCTTCTCCAGGAATTCATCGGTTTGACGGATGAGTGTACGCCGCAGCTGTGGCTCCGTCTCCTTGCTCAGCAATACGACGGAGCTATGCCTTCCCGGGTATGTCTTCGAAACTTCCTGAAATCGCTCCAGTTCCTTCACCAGCATTCGCTGAAGCACAGCGCCCTTGTAGATCGGCATGCTGGACGAGACGGCCACAGACAAAATGATCCCGCCAAGCAGCGACAGCATCAGCCATCTGGTGTTCATCATTTTGCGATAAATAAACAGCAGCAATACGTTCATGCCGTACCTCCAGCCTTTGCTCGCTATTGAATGATCACTTTCTGACCTTCGGTAATACCCTTCACAATCTCTGTTTCCGTCGGGGTCTCAATACCCTTCTGGATATCGAATTCCTTGCGGCTCTCGCCGTCCAGAACAAGCACATAATTTCTCCCCAGATACGTTCTGATCGCCCGGTTGGGCAGCACAATCACGTTGTCGCGTTTCTCGATGGTGATGGAGAAGTCCGCAAGTCCTCCCATCCTGGCTCCTTCCGGCAGCTTGTCAAGATTGATATACAGCGTCTTGGCATTCTGTTCCTGCTGCCTCTTGTCCGTAGTAAACGGTGCGGTTGCCGGTGTCTGCGCCACCTTGCCTGCTGCAATAACGGCGCCGATCTTCACCTCGACATCCATGCCTACCTTGATCGGAGTCAAGTCGTTCGCGCTCGTCACACTATAGGCAAGCCGCAGCTTGCTCGGATCAGCGATTCCGATGATCGGCTGATAGGCCGTCACACTGTCGCCCGCCTTCAAATCTGCGGCATACACAACGACACCGCCCGTTTTCGCATACAATTTTCTTCCTTCCAGTCGACGTTCAGCGATAGCAAGCTGTTCGCGAGCAATCTGGAGCTCCATCAGCGCGATTCTAATTTGCGCCTCGTCGCGCTTCTGCTTCTGCTCTTCCAGCTGCAGCACCTTCCGTTCCACATCCAGCTGACGCTGCATGCGTGTCAGCTCCAGGCCCTCATCATCCATACGCAGCAACAGATCTCCCGGCTTGACAGTATCTCCGGATTTCACCTTCATCTCGCTTACGCGAACGCCTGACTCCGCAACATCATAATACGTAATCTGATAAGCTTCGAACGAAGCGACTCCTGCCAGCTTCCTCACGATAGAGCTGCGCTTCGCCTCATGAAGCTCGATTTGCTCCTTCGCCGGTTTCACGAGTGGCGGCTTGAGCGATTCCTCCTCCTGAGGGAGAAGACTGCACCCTGCAAGAGATGCAGCTAAGGTCAATGCAGCTGCGGCTGTCAACAGTCGAACACTGTGTTCCCGGAGCTTTCGAGTCTGTTTATCCAATTCGTCCATCCTCCAATGCCAATACATGGTCCACCAATTCCATAATAGCCGGGTCGTGTGTCGTCATCATAATGGTCATACCCGTATTCCGGATCATATCGCGGAACGCTTGCATGACATGTACGCTCATTCGGCTGTCCAGCTCGGCTGTTGGCTCGTCCGCAAGCAGAAGCATCGGCTGATGCGCAACTCCCCGAGCGATGGCGACTCGCTGCTGCTCGCCACCGGACAGCTCGAACGGTCGATGCATCATCCGCTTCCTCATCCCAACCGCATCCAGCGCTTCTGTTGCCAGTCGATTGCGCTCAGAAGCCTTTACCCCTGCCACTCGCAAGCCAAATTCAACATTCTCATAGGCAGACATATAAGGAATTAGCGCGAAAGATTGAAATACGAGTCCGACTTGCTTGCGCCGCAGCTGTGTGCGCTCTCTGTCAGGCAGCTTGAATACGGAGTGCCCGTCGAGCAGGATTGTACCTGAAGATGGCGAGTCAAGCATGGCAATCAGATTGAGCAGCGTTGTCTTCCCGGAGCCCGACCGACCCTTGAGCGCAACCAAAGCGCCTTTGGGAACTGCGAAGGACACACCCTTTAGCGCATGAACAGCCGCCTGACCGCTGCCAAATGTGCGTACAACCTCATTGGCCTCTATCATGGCGTTCACTTTCACAATGATCCACCTCCACATCCACTTTGAGCATAAAGCTTGTTTTTACCTAACTATAAAGCAATCGCTTTCATCCTGTAAGTGTCGTCGATTTAGAAATTAGACACTATTCTCATGTGTTTCTGACACGCTATCGATTTTTACGACCATCCAACCGAGTATCTCGGAAGGTTTGACGCGCGATTCTCATACGTGTTGAATCATCTTTGGTTTTGGCTTGCTTTCGAGTGTTTTTGGACTACTTCGAAGAAACAACCCATGATATATTGATTTTGCGAGCGCTTACATTAATAATGTTGAGAGGTGGTAACGTAATGATTCGAACTTCAATGTGGTCCAGGTTCATCGTGTTCCTGCTTGCTTTTGCCGTGATCGTACCTTCCTTCCTGCCTGGAACTGCCAATGCCGCCGATCGCGGAAGACCGAAGATTGTGAACAACAACGTTGTCGGCGACAACGGCGCTACACTCAGAGGGGCTCCCATCCTACTCCAGAAGAGATCCCAGTCTTCATACGAATGGGGGCTTGATGTAAACAACTGGAAACTACTTAAAGACAACCGAATGAACATGGGCAGAGTTGTATTCATGGATGCCTATCATAAACACAAATCCAACAGCGATTGTGCGCAAATCGGCTGCTTCACGAACAGCGAGATTTTGCCAATTCTCGATCAGATGGTCAACCATGCTGCCGCGATGGACATGTACATTGTGATCAATTACCATGATGTGGGCAACTATAACCTCGCCGACATGCAGGACTTCTGGACGAAGGTTGCCCCACGCTATAAAGATCGCACGCATGTCATTTACGAAACGTCTAACGAACCCGTCGCCTGGACAGTAGATAAGTATACGAATGCGGTACTTGACGACCTTGCCAGTGTTCACAAAAACATTATTCGCGTCCACGCGCCTAACACACACGTAATCCATCTTACGTTCCCATTTGCGAACGGCAACATGAAGGAAGTCGTTGACCGTTACACGACAAGAGCGAATATTACCTGGTCACAAGGTAAAGACTCGGTCGGCTTCCACACCTATGGCACCACTTCGAGCTCCAATATTACAACCTTGAAGAATGCCTATCCTGTCATTTGTACAGAATGGGGCTATCCTGGGGCTCCTTCGGTTCAAACCATGGATTCCAAGCTGTATCACGGTCAGGTGTTGGAACAGCTCGGTATCTCCTGGATGGATTGGGGAGCTGACAACAACTACGGCTTTCGCACGCCGCGCCTGCAGCGCCATGTAAATGAATTCCAGGCTGATGCCCGCTCCAAAGGCTATTTCTGGAATTATGATTATCCTCAAACTCTTGTGTTAAGCCAGTTGTTCGACGGCATGACTACCGGAGCGGCTCCAAGCGGGTGGACGACAACTGGCAGCGCAACAGTCGTCAATGTACCATCTTCATCGAACAAGAGCGTTCTCCTGCAGGATTCGAGCACCAGTGCAAGCTCATCGATGACGCGTACCTTTACGGCTCAATCAGAAACCTTTGACATCGAGTATTCGTTCATGCAGCCATCGTACTCCAACTATTTCCGCATGAGGCTGCTATCCGGCAGCACACAGGCAACCGCGCTCATTACCAGCAACGGAAATATTGCGTATCGAGACAATGCAACGAACACCGATGTTATGGTTCAGGCATACAATACCAATACCTGGTACAACATTCGCATGACCGTAAAACCGGGAACTGATACATTCGATTTGTATGTCAATAATAAACTGATGGTATATGATATACCGTTCGTGAATAACCCTATCACCTCCATCAATACAATTGGGTTCAATACAGATGGACCGTCGATAGGCAATACGTACGTGGATAATGTGAAGGTGCTCTATCGCTAATCTCAACCAGGCAATGATAACGAAACCCCGGGGCAGCTCGCACCCCGGGGTTTCGCTCTCTCACTTATTTCAACTGCTTCAGCAACTGCTGCTGCTTGTCGTAGAAGTCATAGAAATCCTTGTACAGGAACGCCTTCGTCTTGTTGTCCTCGTACCACTTGGCGTACCACTCATCTACCTTCTTGCCGCCCGCCTTTTCCCAAAGATCCTTGACTTCCGCAATCGCCTGATCTGTTGTCCGCGAGGCACCGCTCACAACAGCACGCGATAGCGCATCGTCGATTGCTTTCTGGGTATTGGTTACAATCAGTTGCAAATCCGCAGGCGGGTTGGGCATATAGTTCGAATGCGTGATGCCCGGCATTGGACGGCTGCGATTCACATTCGCTTCCTCCACTATCGGCTGCAGCTTGGCGAATTCCTGATCGAGCGGATCAGACGATTTCGCATATAAACCGCCCTCGCACTTGGAAAATTTCAGCGTCGGATACACCCAGTTCCAGTACAGCTCGTTCCAGGCGACCTCCTTGGCATGCTTGGCACGATCGATAATTTCCGGACAGCCGCTGGCATCTTTTTTCCAATGAGTTCCTTCTATGCCATACTTCAACGTGTTTCCAGTAGATTCCTTATTCAAGAAGTCAATATATTTCATGACCGCGACCGGATCCTTCGCTTTCGCGTTGATCGCCACCCAGTTGGAGATCGGCGGTGCGAAATTGGCCGTGAATTGACCGTATTTGCTGCGGGGCAGCGGGATTGGCAGGTACGTTCCGTTCGGCACATTCTTCTTGAATGCCTTGAAGTGATTGTAACCCGGCGTCTGCGCGGCCTGCGGCATGAAGTAGATGCCCAGCTTCCCGGTCACAAAATCCTGCTCTGCCTTCTTACCGTTCGTATCGGTCAGGAAGCTCTTGTCGACAAGTCCTCCATCGTACAATCGCTTGCGGAACTCTATAGTATCCCGCAAATTGTCCCATGCACGGACGAGCTTGCCATCCTGCAGCGTATAACCGCTGAAGCCGAACATGTTCTTCGTATTCAGGTCACCGATAAAGCTCAGATTGATTCCAAGTGTATCCTTGGCATTGTTGCCATCCGGGTCCTTCTCAACGAAGGCTTTGGCCACCTCGAGCAGCTCGTCAGTGGTTTGCGGCACCTTAAGGCCAAGCTTCTTCAACCAGTCATCGCGAATCACCATCGAATGGTTGGCTGCCAAACCCTGACTTCTCGCGAACGTGTACATCTTGCCGTCTTCCTTCGTATTCACCTTCACGATCTCGGGCAGCTGCTTGAGCAACGCCTTGTATTCAACGCTATGCTTCTCAATCAGATCGTTCAGCGGCAGCAGCAGGCCTTGCGCGCGCAGCTGTTCCAGGTAGTCGGTACGGTTTGTAAAAATGAGATCGGGAGCATCCCCGGATGCGAACAGCACATTGTATTTCTCGACAGCCCCGGTAAAGGGAATCGTGACTACCTTCACATCTGCAGGACCATTCTGATTGAGCCATTCCGTCCATCGATTTTTCTCCGGATTGCCCTCCTCAGCCGGAATGTTGCCTTGATCCAGGAAGGCAACTGTAATACTGCCGCGCTTGTCCGGCTGCTTTCCGCTGTCCTTGCTGCTGCCTGATGGTTCACTGCCAGAACCGGCTGAACAGCCTGCGAGTACAAGCGACATTGCGATTGTGGTAATGCAAGTGTTGCGAAAAAGGTTGGTGCGACTCTTTCTCATAGATCCATGACCTCCATTGAGTTTATCCTTTTACAGCCCCCAGCATAACGCCTTTGACAAAATACTTTTGCAGGAAGGGATATACGAGCATCATCGGTATGACGAGTACAAAGATGCTTGCGGCCTTCAGACCCTCCGGGGCAAGATATGCTGCTGCGGTATCCAATCCGCTTGCTTCCATCTCCTGCATCAGCTGCTGGCTCTTCACCATCTGCTGTACGAGAACGGTCAGGTTGTACAGGTGTGTCTTGTTGATGTAAATCAGCACGTTCATGAATGCATTCCAGTAATGCACGCCGTAGAAAAGCGAGAGGGTAGCGAGCATCGGCTTGGACAGCGGCAGTGCAATACGCAGCAGCAGCCTTGCTTCTCCGCATCCATCCAGTCTGCCGGATTCAATCAGCTCTTCAGGAATGTTGGCGAAAAATGTACGCATGATGAGCAGATTGTATACGCTTACGAGACCTGGCAGCCATAACGCCCAATAGGAGTTCAATATACCTAGCTCCTTAACTACCAGGTACGTTGGAATCATGCCGCCGCTGAACAGCATCGTAAAAACGATAGCCATCGTGATCGGACGCCTTGCATAGCAGTAGCTTCTGGACAGCGGCCATGCCGCAAGGATGGTGCCGATCATGCTGAATGCGACGCCGGCGACCGTAATGACAGTGCTGTTCCAAAGTGCGCCGGGCACCTGGGAGCTCTTGATCAGCGTCGAATAATTCAGCAGTGTGGCTCCTTGCGGCCAGAGGTATACACTGCCCGACATGATGGAAGTCGAATCACTAAGTGACAACGCCGCAATATGGAGGAGCGGCAGCACGCAGCTGATGCCGAGTATAGCGAGAATCATGTAGTTGCAGGCATAGAACAGCTTTTCGCCGGCTGACGGCTTCATCGTCTTCTGTCACCTCCTACCATAGTTGTTGATCAAAACGCCTTGCAATCTGATTTGCCGTTACAACCAGTACGAGTCCAACCAGCGACTCGAACAGCCCCATCGCAGCCGTCAGGCTGAACTGCCCGCCCTGTAATCCTACCCGGTAGATGTACGTGCTGATTACGTCCGCGATGTTCGTTACTGCCGGATTCTGCAGCACATAAATCTGGTCGAAGCCTACCTCCATCACCCTGCCCATCGCCAGGATGAGCAATAGAATCGCAGTCGGACGAATGCCAGGCAGCGTGACATGCCATATTTGTCGCCACTTGCTCGCGCCATCCATATTGGCCGCTTCATACAGGTGCGGATCGATGGTTGAGAGCGCTGCCAAATAAATAATCGCTGCAAAGCCCGCTTCCTTCCAGATGCCTGATCCAAGGAAGATCGCAATCCATGAGCCAGGATGATACAAGAACGGGAATGAAATGCCTGTCAGCTTCTGGAACAGATCATGCACAATTCCGTTCTGCTGGGAGAAGATCGTGACAACGATGCCGCCAATGATAACCCAGCTGAAGAAGTGCGGTAAATAAATAAGCGTCTGAACAGAACGCTTGAACCACATCTTTCGTGCTTCGTTAAGCAAAATGGCTGTGATGATCGGGAACGGAAAGCTGACAAATACGGTGAGGAGGCTGAGTACGAACGTATTGCGAATGATCTGGAGCGTCGTCGGGTTGCTGAATAGCACCTCGAAGTTTTTGAAGCCGACCCACGGACTGCCCCATACGCCGAGCCCAAAGTTGTATTGCTTGAATGCGATCATCAGTCCGAACATTGGCGTATACCGAAACACAAGAAAATAAACGACGATGGGCAGCAGCATCAGCATGAGCGGTATATTCTGGCGGAACAGCCGACGACGCTGATGATTTCTGTCCTTTTCAGACTGGGCAGATGGCAGAGCGGCCGCTCTGGTCGAAGAATCCAATGTCACCCCTCCTTTCCTCACGATGTCGGATGATGCAGCCTTATCGTAGCGTGCGGGCCGCTTGCAGGCAACTTGCAATTCTCGCCTCGGCGTTCGTTATTCGTCCAGTCCGGTCAAGAGCGGGCCGACCACTCGCTCGGCAGCATCCCGACCGTTTTGAGGAATGCTCTGCGGAACGATGTATAGCTCAAGTACCCGCAGGAAGCGGCGACATCCTGGATTGGCATATTCGTTTCCTGCAGCAGCTGCTTGGCTCGATCCATCCTGATTCTCGTCACGTAGTCGATGAAGGTTTCCCCGAATGCTTCTTTGAACAGCTTGCTGGCATATTTCGGGCTGATCTGGAACTTGTCACCGAGCATCTGCAAGGAAAGCTCCGGATTGTGCGCTTCCAGTTCAATGAATTGGCGCACATCAATCATCAGAGCATGATAGGCGCTCTGCGATTGAATGCTTCTGATGCTTGCGAAGAGCTGTTCAAGCGCTTCTCGGGATCCGGAGCGCATTTCCTCGAGCGTCTCTGCACTCTGTAAGGCTCCCCTCCAGTCAGGCAGCGTCCTGCTTGACCATTCGCCAGATAGCGGTTCAGCGAGTGCCTCCATCTGCTTTGATAATTCCCAAATCATATATTGCAGCAGATCCTGCGCTGTCTGATAGCGTAGACGATCCTGCTGCAGACGATCGAATAACAGCTCATGCTCCTTCCGCCACTCTTCCTTCCCCTGCCTTAAACGAATACCCATCGCTGCGAGCAGCTCCCGGTACGATTCAAAATCTACCGTCCGCTTGTCGCTCAGCTGTGCATGCAGAATCGTCCGGTTGTTCCCGTACATCTTATGCATAAGTGCGCTCAGCGCCTGTTCCCAGGCTTCTGGCAGTTCTTTTATGTGGCTTGATATTCTGCTTGCACCTATCGTAATCGTGAAGGGCAGATGCTGCTGCACCCATCCCCTCACCTGCTCGCACAGCTCGCGCACACGTTCGTCTACATGCTCCGGCTCCTTTTCACTCAGCGTCACGAGCACCGTCATTCGATTGGGCTGCAGCCATTCACACCAGACCAACGCGCCGCTGCGTTCCGCCACTTCAGCAAACACACTGCTGAGTATAAATTGATACAGCTGTCGATCCTTGCCGCTGTAGCGTTCTGCCAGTATCGCATAGCGATCCATCTCTACAATAAGCACATAGGCCCTTGCGAATGGAAGCGGCAGCGGCCATGGCTTAGCGGCAAGCTCCCGCTCGCCCCATTCCCCTTCCAGCAGCTTCTGCAGCATCAGCTGGCAGCCAAGCGCCGCGGCCTCCTTCCACTCCGACTGATATCGCTTCGTTCGTTCAATCAGCTCCTCCACCGCAATTTCAACCGATTGTGCCCGGTGCTGGGCTGCTCCGAAGCCTTCCTTGGACATTCTTTTCATAATATTAAGCAACGGTCTCGCATTGCAATAGGATACCCATGACAGCCAGGCCAAGCCGATAAGAAGCGTTGCCGCAACCAGGAGCAATCCCGTTCCGGTGAGCGAACGCAGCACATCGGCAAACCCTGCGGTATGGGATTCCAACCGAAAGCTCCAATTCGTATACGGCGAAGCGGCAATGAATGAGCGTGAGCTTGAGTCTGCCGGCTCAGACGTGACAGGAAGTCCGGAGGCATCGTCAATGGTCAGGCTCGCGAGCTGCGGCGCCCGCATATCGTCAAGAATGGTTTGCAGCGAGGATATGGCGACATTGACTACGACGATCCCTTGATGTGCACTGACAAGAGGAACCTTGCGCACTAGCGTGACAACCTTCCTGGGCGATTCACCGGTAAATTCACGGAACGTTCTCGCCCCGCTCCAGCGAACCGAATACTCCGTCTGAAGTAGTCGATCGATGTAGGCTACGTCCCCGTAACTGGAAGCAGGCATCATCGTATTGCGGCTGAGCACCGCTCCGTCGTGAAATCGGACAATGTACATACTGTCTACAATAGGGAATGCGACAGATAGGTCAAAAAACAGCGCAGAAACCTTCGAGTTGACGACGGGGTCATCAGTATGTTGCGCACTGAAGAACATCTGCAGCATGTCGCTTGAGCCAATTTCTTTCATGATTGCCGCATCAAGCGCCTTCAGCCTGCTGTCTACCGCTTGAATGACGTATTGCGTATATCTTTCTTCTACCCGCTTCGTCTCCTGACTCACCCGATCGTACAAAATATACGAAAAAATCGCGACCAGCAGACCCGCAGCGGCCAGAAAACCAGGCGCTACGGACCATACTGCTCGCTGAATTGCATGCTTTAAGAGCATGGGTCAAAACCTCCTATCGTGAATCCGTGATAGCCCGTTCATGATGATAAGAAAATGATGGAAAACAGCTAAGGCGACCATCAAACCACGAGGGTTCTCATGTGTGGGCTAAAA
>JBEPYM010000007.1:0-54864 GCA_041641375.1 Paenibacillus sp. | reverse complement strand
CAGTCCCTCCCCATAGGTACACGCAATGCCAAGCTGTCCGGACACCGCCTCTACAGCCGATACCATCCCCGCATAATCGGACAGCAGCAGCTCCACCTGATCCCACGCCATGTTCTGCTCCTGCATGCGCCGGAAGCACTCCCGAACCTCGGCGATCACACCGCTGGCCTGGAACAACCGGCAGCTGTCCAGCGGAAATCCGGAGGCTGGCTCCGTGAACGGCAGACCTTCCGGCAGCCTCATTCCTTGCCCGCCGCTCAGCACCTCGAACGCCGCCCGGTCCGCCCAGCTGCCAAGCGCCGTCTCACGAGCGAACGCGAACGGTGCGCCACCGCTTCCTGCGGCTGGCAGCTCGCACAAGAGACGCACCTGCGCCGCATAATCCGCCAGCTTATGCTCCTGCAGCAGCCGCTCATAGCCGGTGAGCAGCGTCCGCACGAAACGGCCCTTCGCCGGATTCTCGAACTTCCGCTCATCCAGCTGCTGCGCCCGCACTCCCGCTTCCCGCAGCTCCAGGAGCGCTTGATGAAAAACCCGCAGCACCCCCGGGGTTACCTGAGCGGGCGTCACAAACCCGCCCTCCCCGCGCGCCGCATCCTGCACCACTCCGTATACGAGCCAGAACGACTCGCTTGCGGATACGGGAGTCACTCCCCTTTTGACCAGCTCAAGCCGCGTCCGTTCCAGCACCCACCCGCGCATCGTATCGATGTGCATATTCAGCACCGGTCCGATCGTCCGGCACAGCCGTTCGACAAGCTGATGTCCCTCCGCATACCCCTCGACCACCAGCACCTTGCGCTCCATCGGGTGCTGCCTCACCCAGTTTTCCAGCCTTTCCAGCCACGCGGTTGCCATATGCAGCCCTCCCTAATCCTCGTATCCTATGAATTCGCCTTCGCATCCAGAACACCTCCCACATCGATCCATTTTATGAAAATGAACCCTCCCCAAATCGGAAGCATACTGGACAACCGCTGAAATATTTGGTACGGGCTCGGGCGGGCGCGGAAGACGACGGCTGGTGCTTTTCATAGCCTTATTAAGGAAAGGAGGGGATCCGAGCATTGTGGATAACAAGAAGAAACGATTGTGCAAAAAACGGAAGCCTGTATGCAAGTGTGTGCCCAAGAAACGACGTCCCTGCAATCGCCACATGACCCGTGCCTCATTCGCCCGCATGAACAATATTCTGGAAGGCATTCAGGCGACACTGCCGATTGCGTTGACACATAGCGATATTCCGAGCAATCGTCCGTTTCGACTGCAGCTGACGAGGCTGCATGACTTGGTGAAGCGGGCGAACCTATGCGGAAGTGCTCCGCTGCGCAAGAACATTCGCCAGCTCATCTTTCTGTTGGGCAATGTAGAGGTTTCTTTTATTGACAAGTCGGTGAAGCTGGAGCAAATTATCGACCAGCTGTTTTTGAACCTGCAGACGGTTAATTTGACGACTGTGCAGGAAACAACAGTCGTAAATCAAGTGAATACCATTACCAACATCGTCAACCAGATCGGACCTCCCGGACCGGCTGGTCCTCCGGGACCTCCAGGGCCACCTGGACCTCAGGGAGAGCAAGGTCCGCAGGGTGTGCCGGGTGTACCAGGAGTACCCGGTCCGCAGGGACCGATGGGGCCGCCGGGTGCATTCTCGCCTGCATACGCCAGCATTTTTGACCGGACGCATCAGCTGCTGCACGACAATGAACCCGTTCATTTCAACCAATTCGATCAGCCCGAATCGATCGTTGCGGGTGGAATTACAGCGACCAACACATCGCTCATTGTCAGTGCTGCAGGCGACTATCAGGTGGACTGGGTCGTATCGTTCCTGCCGATGAGCGGCCGCATTCATAACGCATTCGGCATTTTTGTCAATGACAGCCTGCGATTGTCCACAACATCCGGGCAGGTCATCTTTGACGGTCAGCAAGGAAACACCGTCGGCGCTGCAGCCATTATCAGAATGGAAGCGAACGATGTTGTTCAGCTGAGAGCCTTGATTCCGGAACCGAGCAGCCAGGAATCCATTGAGATCGACAATCGAATCCAATACCCGCCATTCGGCGGTGTCGCCGATCAGCCGATCGCAAGCGCCTCGCTGCGCCTCATTAAGCTGAGCGCCTGACATCGGGGGGCTGGGCACAGCGAGCCCCTCGTCGTGCTCGGCCCTTAATGACGACCCCTCTCCTCGCTTAGCACTTACGTTTAAGCTCCCCTTGAACACCTTCCGCCTAGCTGCTATTCTAGAAGAACCGAACCCACGGACAAGGAGCATTCCCCATGAAGAAAGTTGATGTCGTTGGCGCAGTGATTATGAACGACAGGAACGAGGTGCTGTGCGCACTTCGCTCCCAAACAATGTCTCTTCCGGGACTATGGGAATTTCCCGGCGGCAAGATCGAACCCGGCGAAACTCCCGAACGCACCCTCGTGCGCGAAATCCAGGAAGAGCTCGACTGTACCATAGAGGTTGGAGCACTTGTCGCCGATGCGACACACGAGTATCCGAACGTGATCGTCCGACTGCTTACTTACGAGGCTTCCATCATTGACGGCACCCCAACACCTAGAGAGCACGAGAAGCTCATCTGGATCCCCCTCGCGCAGCTCGATTCGCTGAACTGGGCGCCGGCTGACCTCCCTACGATCGAAGAGCTTTATAAACGAATAGCGAAATAACTGCGAAGTAGAAGCTCCCTCCAGCCGACAAAACAAAGGTAAGGGAGCTTTCTTTCTTTCCATATACTTATGAAACTGGGCCGCAGCGGGCATGCTGGATACGACCAACATTTTGGAAAAAAGGAGCTCGCCCCATGTCGCTGGACTACCCCTATATGTCGCATAAGCTGGTGAAAGAAGAGTTTACGGATCCCTTGCTGATGCAGTCCATCTATGGCAAGCAGTGGGGGATGGACAACCCGGTCGGCACACTGCGTCAAGTCCTTATGCACCGCCCTGGTCAGGAGGTGACGAAGCTGGAGGATCACTACAGCTTCATTGAATCCGGTCCACTGCTGCTGGGCTATATCAAGGGAAAGCTAACAACGAGTGAGAATCCGGGACCACCCGATCCGGGACTTGTCCAGTCTCAGCACGATGGGCTAGCCGATGCGCTGCGGAAGGAGGGCGTTGTGGTCGTTTATTTGGAGGGAAACACCGAATCGTGGCCGGAGGCTATCTTTACGAGAGATATGGGAATGGTCGTGCCGGGAGGCTGCATCGTATCCCGGTTGGCGCTATATATCCGATACGGCGAGACGAAGCTTGCCGCTCAGACGCTGCAGCGTCTGGGCATGCCCCTGCTCGGCACCGTACAAGGGAAAGGCTTCGCTGAAGGAGGCAGCTTCATTATGCTCGACAGACGCACCGCCCTTATCGGCCGCTCCGAACGCGTGAACAAGGAAGGGATTGAGCAGGTTCGGCACATTTTGTCTCATCAGCATATCGATCTGCTCGTCATTGATTTGGCCGCCAGCATCATTCATCTGGACGAGGCGTTCCTAATGATCGATTACAACAAGGCGCTGGTGAACATCTCCTATTTGCCGTATTGGTTTCTGGACGAGCTCCATCAGCGCGGGATCGAGATGCTCCATGTTGATCCGCGGGATCCGATGCTCGCCATCAACGCCATCGCCGTCTCGCCGGGCAAAGTAATCATGTCCGAAACAGGCACCCACACGATAGAGCTGCTGTCACATCACGGCATCCATGTGATTCCCGTAGCAATGTCGGAGATTGAAAAAATGGGCGGCAGCATCCATTGCTGTACGCTGCCGCTTGTTCGGGATTCGCTGAAGCCTTGAGTTAATACAGGAATACATGATCTGCACATGTCCTCGAAATTGTGGCATTGTGACGAAAAAAGAGCAGTCGAACCTTAGTTGTATCCCTTTTTTAGTCATAAATGGGTCAATATGGTTCATTTGAAAATGTAGACATTTCCAATAAACTCAAGCTAAATTATAATAACAACATGCTATACAATAGTATAAGCACATACTAACCTTTATTAGGATAAGAGATATTTCATTGGGGGCATACAAATGACTAAATCACGATTTATAGGTGACCATCATTTACTCAATGTATATGAGGACATATTATATAAATTAAACTATGGGATATGGTGTGAAGATGTCTCTACATTGACCCGACAAACCTCTGAATACATATTGGAGAAGTTCCCAAATCCAGAAGAAGTCATATGTAAATTAGAAAAACAAAACCCTGATGCCCATCACGATCTAGTCATTATAAAAAGCGGTAAAAGACACCCCATAAACTTGTTTATTGTTAACGGCAGTAGCACGATACAACCTAAAAATTTGGGAGCAAAGAGTTTTTTATCAAAATACTTTCTCTCTGAATCTATGCAAGAAGACTTTAACAAATTTCTAAACAATGAGTACCAAAAATTTTTAGCGGAACTCCTTATGTTGAAAGGAATCGGGAGACACTATAGTACAAGAGAGATGAAAGCTAAAGTAAAAATGCTTTATCCTGGTTTTGATGAATCTAGTAACATATACCGTGACCGTTTCTTACTCCATATCCGTGACTATTGCTTCTCAATTTTGCAATATAGTTATAATTCTCATCAAGAGGGCTTTACAAATGCATATAATATACTGTTAATGGCAGAGGATACGAACATAATAACAAGAATTAAAGGAAATAGTGCAATTATTGAAGAATTCACACCTCAAAAAGGTCTGTATGAAAATATAATTTTATACAAAAAAGGAAAAAGTACTATCGGTATTAATTACGGTTCTGTCTCGCTTACACTACGCTTTAAATTTGAAAACAAACCTGATTCGTCTATTAAGTTAGCAACGAGTTTTGAGTTTTTTCAGGAAGCACAAGATTTTCACAATGAAAATATACGAGTTAATTCGCGTACGATTGGGGAGGTCGAAAATTTATATAAAAATATTGTATATAGTCCGTCAGCAAATCTGAGTAACGCAGTTGGGAAATGTCATGAAGCCTTTTCTTATTATTGGCTCCTTAAGCTCAATCCCAGTATTAACCAAGTAGATAATTCTGAATGCATAACGTACTTGACCAACTACTTACCAAAAATTGATGAGAACTCTGCTGATGCAATAAGAAAAAGTTCTGAAGAAACCGCAGAAGCGATTATTCAATTTATTCAACAAAAGAAAGGAGAACATTGTATTGTAGAGGGTATCCAGTTAGTAGCTGACATATATACTAGTGATCGATTAAATACAGGAGATATAAAAATTTCAATTCGTTGCGGAGGCTCTGTTGAGGAAATCTTCATCTCATTGAAAGCAGTACGAAAACTCGGTCAAAAAATCACAACTAAAAATCCGGGTATCGGTACCATACTAGGGAAGACTTATTTTGATATCAAAGAAGATTTTAATATGAAAGTTGCCGAAGTTGAAGCCGAATACAAAGCAGGTCTCGAACATAAACAATGCTTAAGAAAATTAAACCAAGAAATTGGAATGGAACTGGATACCGCTCCACAAGAAAAGTTAAAGCGTGGTATCCAACACTTACTTGGCAAAGCACTCATGGTTATCACCGCTTATGAGCAGCAAAAAACTATTTGTCTCGAACACGAGGAAATTAACACTCGTGTATTAGTACGCCGTAATGTCCCTTCTGATATACAAAACACATTGATTTGGAATGACGGCAATGAACAATTGTCTTTGCGAGTAAAATTCAGTAGTGGACAATCACATGGCTGGTCGCCTATAAAACTCACTGCAGAATATATGTACGATTCAGACAAATAACGGAGAATAAACAAATCAACAGCTTTTATCGCTGTTGATTTGTTTATTCTCAAACAGACTTAATACAATGCTATTTACTGGTAAGTACTGCCTCCTTTCCCAATAAACCTAGCTTTCCTTTGTTAATATGCTCACATGCCCATCTAGCCAATGGAGTAGCTATCGCATTTGCCAGTAAAACTGGAACAGCATTTCCGATTTGCTTATATATTAGATCTAATTTTCTATTTTCTGATACAATATTTGTTTTTGTTTTAAATTCATACCAATCAGGAAAAGTTTGAATTCGTGCAATTTCCTTGACAGATAGCCTTCTATTTACACTTTCTCCGCCAGGCAAATCCCAGAGATCTGGCCCAAGCTTAACCATTTGGGGTCCGTCAGGATGAAGCGGAGCTTGTCTGCCGGATGCTTGTATGGTAAAGCTTTGTTCATTCCAACTCTTCTTTCGATTCCTCGATAAGTAAATAGTAGAGAATGATCCTTGAAAATACGCTCCCGGATTTTCAACCAAGTCTCCAATAGCATCTTGCAATGTCAAATAAGGAGTTAATTCAGGTTTGTTACCGTGCGTAGCTATTGGGAATTCATATTCGAAATCCAGGTCATTTCGAATGCCGATTAAGAAGACGCGTTCCCTCATTTGCGGCACACCAAAATCCCGCGAGTTTAATAGTCGATGCGATACCCTGTACCCTGCTGAACTAAAATCTTCTATAATTTGTTTAATGACTTCGCCACCGCCGATATTCATCATACCTTTTACATTCTCAGCAATGAAGAAATACGGCTGTGTCTGGACTAAACACCGTATGAAATGGATATACAAGAAGTTGCGCTCATCATCAATTAAACGTGGTCCAGCTTCAGAGAAACCTGGACATGGAAATCCCCCTATTACAACATCTGCCTTTGGAAAATTTTTTACCTTACGAATGTCTTTACGGTGTTGCACAACTGTATTCGGAAAATTCGCTCTATATGTTTCATTCGCTTCTTCAAATAAATCATTTGTGTAAATGGTATGAAAAATACTTTTTTGCCTTTCTTGATTGTATAAATCCTTTGAATTTATAGCTTCCAATGCAGCTTCTTCTCCAATAACGGCTGCTAAGCCTGCCAGTTCAAAACCTAGATCTAAACCGCCGCAACCAGAGAATAAACTTACAAGATTGAATTTGTTTGGTTTATAATCAAGATTCTGAAGTAGCTCCTCATCATCATTTGATTCTATTATAAGAGACATCTCTTCAGCGATTTTCTCCATTAATACTTTCTTGACTTCATCGCGCGACAAATTGGGTGCCGGCTTATACTTACCTCTACCACGTTCTTTTACCTTCATAATATACTCTCCCTAACTTGGTGTTTCATTGTAATCTGTTTGTTGAACATTGTTGAACATGCGATTTAAATTAATTCGACATTTTTCCCTAATTTCCTCCGTATCCTTTGAGTATTAAAGTGTATACCCAAATTAATCATAGAGAATAATTAGAACTAGCTTTAGACATCAGAAACCGAAGCCGAACTTTTGCGTACATAAGTAAGGAATACGATTGGATACACGCGCGGAGGTGCAGACATAGAATGTCGGATTTGAAGAAAGCATACGAGGTGCTCGGGTTGGCTGAAGGGTCCAGCCGGGAGGATGTAGAGAGTCGATACGAGCTGCTGCTCTTGAAGTTTAGAAGGGATACCGGGGGAGAGCCCGGACAACCGACTCAGAATGAGATTAATGTAGCCTATCGGACGATTATCGACAGCTATATGGAACAGCAAATTTCACAAGCGCCGAAACGCCATCCCGTTATCGAGAGATGGAGTCATTTCTGGGAATACTACCGGGTTCATACGATCGTCAGCATCCTTGCAATCGTTGCGATTGTGTATACGGCCGGAGAAATTGTGAAGAACCGCGAGGAAGCCAGACTCGCCGAGAAAGCCGCAGTGAAAGCGATGTTCCTGGGTGAGTTTCGCTTCCCGAACGCCGATCCGATGAGGGACTGGCTGCTGCAGCAATTTCCGCAGTGGGAGCATGCGATTGTGATGGTACAGCAATCCCCGATTGAGCCGAGAGACCCGTACGAGATCGCGATGCTGCAGAAGGCGATGGTTTCTCTCGCTGCGGAGAGACCGGACCTGTACATTCTGGACCCGCTGAACTATGAGAAATACGTGAAACAAGGCGGGTTTATGCCTCTCGATGAATACGTGCAGAAGTGGAATTTGGATGCCGGCGTACAGTCGGCCTATCGCACCGTCGCTCAAGAGGGTACAGCGCCGCGGCAATATGGGCTGGAAGTGACCGCAAGCCCGGCGTTCACCGGCTTGCAGACGCAAGGGCAGAAGCTGGTTATTGCCGTCGGGATGCAATCGAAGAACATGGAGAATGCGCTGCTTGCGGTTGAGAAGATCGTGGCTGCTGCAAAGAAGTAGTGAAGCCAATAGGCAGTCCTCGCGCACATATAGCTGCGCAGGGACTGCTTTTTTGTTACTCAACTATGATTCCGTGCAGCCGCAGAAGGCATTTGCTAAGCGAATCCGCTATACTGATGTCAACAGCGTAAACAGACAGGAGCAGCGGATCGGTATGAAGTCAAAAGGGAATGAGAGCAATCGAGTATCGGTCGGAATCATTGGCGCAGGGATCGGCGGTTTATCGGCAGCTGCCGACCTCGCTGCCGCCGGTTATAAAGTGACGGTTCTGGAGAAGGCGGCGACCATCGGCGGTTCGGCCGGCTGGTATGTTCGTCATGGCCGCCGATTTCCAACAGGCGCTACGCTCGCTTTCGGCCTGGAAGCGGGCGGGTTAATGCGCAGCCGGTTAGCGAAGCTTGGCATCGACATCGCCGCAGACATGCTGGAGCAGCCGATGGACGTCATCCTACATGACCGCACAGTGTCGATCTTTCGCGAGTCCGCTCTCTGGTACAGGGAGCTAGCCGCAAAATTTCACGAGAGAAGCGATCGTGTCGCTGCCTTCTGGTCGAAGCTGGAGTCCATTGGCGAAGCTGTATTAGGTGTTTCCAAGAGCGGTGTTTCCTTGCCTGTGCGCCATTATCGGGACTTGGGCAGCTTGCCCGGGCTGCTCCTGAAGAAGCCTGGCTGGGCGGTACTGCTCGCTTGGTATTCTTGGCGTACGGTCGGTGATTTGGTAAAGCAGTACGGATTGGACGATTATGAGCCGCTGAAGCAATTTCTTAACCTGCAGCTGATCGATGCCGCGCAGACGAGTCTGGATCGGGCCGCGCTGCTGCCGTCGAGCGTTGCGCTGACCGTGTACCGGGAGGGCAGCTTTGCACTGGAACGCGGCATTGGACAAATCAGCGAAGCGTTGGCCGAGTTTATCCTGCAGCGTGGCGGAAGGATTGAGCTGTTGCATCCCGTCCGGCAGCTGGCGTATGAGGCGGAGTCGAATTCGTGGGTCGCTGAAGGCAAGAAAGATTCATGGCGGTTTGATGTGATCATCAACAATACGGGAACGGAACTGGGGCTCCCGACACTGGAGGAGCGTTCCGGGGACGGCAACTATTGGGGAGCCTTCAGACTCGATCTGATCGTTAAAGAAGAAGCTTTGCGTCCGTTTCTGGCACAACACAAACTTCCTTTTGCCTGTCAGATGGCAGTACCCGAGGAATTGGCTCGACGCTTTGGTGACGAGCACGGACCGATCTACGTCACGTTCCATCATTCGCTGGACGGTTCCGGCCGGAACGTGGATGGCGAAATCATGGTGACCGCTTCCGTCCATACGGACCCGAAGCGATGGGTAAGCAGCTCCAAAGAAGAGTATGCGGAAATGAAAGCACGCGCAGCGGAGGATGTGCTTGCTTATATCGAGCGGACGCTCGTGATATCCTTGAAGCCGCATCTCATCACCATGGAAGCGGGGACACCACGAACGTACCGCAGGTACGTGGGCAAGGCGGAGGTAGGTGGACCGGCCTTAACCGTCCGCGAAGCAATCCTTGCTCCGAAGGGACCGGCTACTGCATATCCCGGATTATACAAGGCCGGCGAGCTTGTGTTTCCAGGACCAGGGACGCTGTCTTCCTTCCTGAGCGGCTGGTACGCCGCACGTCGGATTCGCAGAAAACACCCCGTTCGCCGGTGAATGGAGGCAGACTACACGCGCAACGAGCCGCGAAACCCTCTGGCGCCATAATACGATTCCGCCCCATTGTGATAGGTGAACACCGTATCATAACGCCTATCGCAGAAGATCGCCCCGCCAAGCTTGCGAATGACGGCAGGCGTCTGAACCCAGCTTGATGTTTTCAGATCAAAGCTTCCCAGCTGCTGCAGCTCCCGGTATTGCTCTTCCGTCAGCAGCTCAATCCCCATATCGGCCGCCATACCCACCGCACTCTGGTGCGGCTTATGTTCTTTCCGAGACTCCAGCGCCTCGCGGTCGTAACACACGCTCCTGCGCCCCTTGGGGCTCTCCGCCGAACAATCGTAAAACCAATATTCGCCCGCAGCGCTGTCGTATTTGACAACATCCGGTTCGCCGCCAGTCTCCTCCATATGGGAGAGCGACACCAGCTTGCCGGGCTCCGCGGTGAGTTTGGCTTCCACGTCAACCCATTCGATACCCGAGTGCCGATTTTTGTTTTTCTCAAATCGAGCCTGCAGAATCCGCAGTAATTCCTCGCGCTCCTCTGGGGTCAACTCGGTTTTCTTCATCACTTCACCATTTGAAGACATGTCGGGTGCTTCCTCCTTTGTTTGATGTGCTGCTTACCTTGTACCCATCCTATCATGCCGGATGATTGCAAACAAACGCGATCGCGTCCGGTTCACTTCGCATCTAGCATGCAATACGAACATAAATTTCCACGCTACAAGCAACGTGATGAACCGCGATTGCGTTTGCCAGCCCTGTTTATGTTGGATTCCATCTTTACGAAACAGGTATGATTTGTTATGATTGCGCTATCGCGAAATAACGCAAAATCATGCAAGAAGATGGAATATATTGCGGAAGGGAACAACAATTATGCTGCCGCCTGAAAGACACAAAATGATTCTTCTGGAGCTCGAGACCAAGGGAAATGTATCCATTAACGAGCTGAAAGCCCTTCTCAACGTATCCATCGATACCGTAAGACGAGATTTAGAACATCTTGAACGTCAAGAAAAGCTGCAACGGGTGCACGGCGGGGCGATTTCCAAATCAGAGGTAGCAACCAACCAGGTTTTTATGAAAAGAAAAATTACATTTCTCGAACGCAAGCAAGAGCTTGCAACCTATGCGCTGAGATATGTAAAAGAAAATCAAGCAATCTCCATCAACGCAGGAACGACAAGTATTGAAGTAGCTAAGCAGTTATCGGTACATTTTGAACGGCTAACGATCATAACAAATGCTCTGAAAATTGCAGAAATCTTCAGTCACAAAAGGGGATTTACCATTATCGTTCCCGGAGGAATATTGAACCATGACGAATATTCTTTATACGGACGATCCATTGTGGACGAAATTACCCGGTTTAATATAGACACTGCATTTATTAGCATCAACGCCATCTCGTTGCAGAAAGGGCTGACCGATTTCCGTCAAGGCGAATCCGATGTGATCAATGCCATGATCAGCAGCGCCAGACAGCGAATTGTCATTGCAGACTCGAGCAAATTCGAAACCGTGTCTTATTTGAACATTTGCAGCCTCGATCAAATTGATGCAATCGTGACCGACCACCTGATCGAGCCGGATATACGTATTGCTTATCAAGAACGCGGAGTAAACATTATTCATTCCTAACGAATACGTATACCTAGGCAGGCGCACAGCGCGCTTGCTTTTTTTTCGTGTTTTCCCAATATTAAAAGACGCAAAATACAGCATAACATTGTAAATGTTATATTAAATTATAGAAATTCACTTGATATACCGCGATATCGAGCTTATACTCGGTGTAGTTGATCACTAACTACTCCCAACTTCTCGGAGGTATCAGATGGCAAATCCAATCCGCGCAGTCATATTTGATTGGGCAGGAACAGTAGTCGATTATGGCTGCTTTGCTCCTATGAACGCATTCCTACAATGCTTTGAGCAAGCCGGCGTATCCGTTACGCCTGACGAAGTACGTCAACCGATGGGGCTGCTGAAGCGAGACCATATTCAAGCCTTGCTGAACTTGGAAAGAGTAAAGACGGCTTGGCTTCAACGATATGGTCGGCAACCCGAAATTCATGATCTTAACATGCTGTATTCAGAATTTCAAAGCCTTCTCATGAGTTCTCTAGCCGAATATGCAGAACTCATTCCCGGTGCTTTGGAAACCATTGATACGCTAAGAGGTCGAGGCTTGAAGATCGGCTCGACGACCGGCTACACAAGAGCAATGATGGATGTTATCGCCCCGCTGGCCTGGCAGCAAGGCTACAAACCGGATTATTTGATTTGCTCTGACGAGGTTCAAGCAGGACGGCCCTATCCCTATATGATTTATCGCAACATGATGGAACTTGGGGTATTTCCACCTTTTAAAGTAGTGAAGGTCGGGGATACAACAGCGGATGTCCTAGAGGGAAGAAATGCTGGTGTTTGGACTGTTGCAATAATTTCAGGAAGCAGCGAGCTTGGCTTGACGCAAGAAGAAATGGATGCCATGTCCGAGATTGAACGCAATATTCGTAAAAGCGAAGTCCGTCAATCGTTCGAGCGAGTAGGCGCACATCTCGTTATTGATTCCATTCGTGATTTGCCTGCAGCAATTCAACAGATCGAAGAAAGGAACCCCCATGAATCTCTTTTATAACCCTGTATCTTTGTTCATTGGCGCTGCGTCGGTTGGAAAGCTTGCAGAAATGGTTCTCCAGAAGGAACAACCTGTCGGCTCCGTGCTCCTGCTTACTCGCGGTGATCATGTTGAGAAAGCTGCCGCTGTAAAGCCACTTATTGAATCGTTCTCCAATAGGGAGGTAATCCTCAAAGAAATACGGATTGCCAATCCGGACATATCGGACATCCACTCCCTCCTTACCGAAATTCGACATCAATCCATTGGATTGATCGTCGCTGTCGGCGGTGGGAGCGTGATGGACATGGCCAAAGCGGCTGCAGCCCTCCACGGTGACAGTAAGAAAACACAAGCTGAGCTTCGGTCATCGATCGAGCAAGAAACGTACCGTACCCGCAGCGACTTCATTCCCTGGATCGGTATCCCGACTACATCAGGAACCGGCTCCGAGGTTACTTGCTGGGCAACAATATGGGACCGTCATACAGGTAGCAAATATTCGTTGTCCGATGAACGGCTGTATGCCCGTTATGCCGCAATTATCCCTGAACTCACTGTAACGAAGCCCCTTCGCCTCAGTGTAGTCACCGCACTGGATGCATTATGCCATGCCGCTGAGGCATATTGGTCGCTTCGAACGAATTCAATATCCCGGATGTACGCTCTTCAGGCAATCGAGACGATTATGACGTATGTACCCAAGCTTAAAGCCGATCCAGCAGATCTGCAGGTTCGCACTCAACTTTCGCTAGCCAGTCTTTATGCAGGACTTGCGTTCAGTAACACAAGGACAACGGCCTGCCATTCCATCTCTTATCCATTAACGCTGCTTCACCATATCGAGCACGGAATTGCCGTAAGCCTTACACTTGGCTCACTTCTGCGAATCAATTACCCAACACTCCTTGAGCCCAGCAAGCTCTTGCATGCATTCGGCGCAGCAACTACTGAAGAGGTCGAGCGATCAATCTTGCATATCTACAAGCTGTACGATATCCCTGCTAACTTAAGCGAATATGGAATCGAGATGAACGACATTCCTGCTATCGCCGACCGCGCTTTCACCAAAGGGAGAATGGACAACAATCCTGTCGCACTTACAAGGCAGCAGGTTCAAGATATACTGGTTGTATTGCTTTAATCCATTACTAGGAGGATTGACATGAAAATCAGTGTAAAGACGTTTCTGCTCCTTATCTGCTTGTGTGCACTTGTATTTCCCACGTTCGATAAGAGTCAAGCTGCAGTGTCCCCTACTGCTTCCTTCAATTATGACGGGAAGCAGGTACGAGTTAAGGTATATTCCCGAAATGTCGGCGACACCAAGAACCATCCCATATTTAAGTATGGTGATCTGATTAACCGGGCGATCAACTATAAATCTGCCAATCCCGCTACGGATGTACGAATTAAATTTGCAACCTATAAAATTGGATTTCAATCGTACATTGGCTTTAATCCCGCTCATTCATCGTACGGTTATGTAAAAGGTAATGATCATGGTGGTGATCATTCTGAGAAGCTCATTTATTCAATAGTTAAAGCAGCGTACCATCAAATCTATATTGATTTTGTTTATCACAAAAACAACAACTCTTCCGATGATGTATTAGCATATTTAAACAGCTTCATGGAAAACCCCACAATTACAGATCCAACGAAAAAAGTTAAGAATTATTTACGGGTGAAGCAGGTGTTGTGGGGGGATGAATCCCATCAACAAATACACAGTAAATTTATGACGGTCAGCCATTATGCAGGAGATAGCGGGCAACTTATTGCCAACACAGTTTATACCGCTACTGGAAACGTTGATGATCACAATAATAATGGGATACCCATTTCCAAAGACTGGGTCCAGTCTGGTCTATTGGTAAATGGTCATCCTGAGTTGATGCAATCATTTAATCAGTATTTTGACCTTATTTATAACCATGCATCCAATCAATCTAATTTTCATACTGCGGTTCGACAAGCGCATGCGAACGGTACTTTAAATTACGATGACCAGCATTTCAGCAGCTATTTCATGCCAATTCCAATTTTACCTGCGGGCAATTATACGTATATTCCGGAAACCGGCGACGGTTCTCCAAGCAACGGAAACGCATGGGATACGAATTTTAACCCCATTGCTAAGTATGTAAACCGGATGTCGACAGTGTCAGGTGATCGCTACTTTAAGGCTAATGTCTACCATCTCAAAACGGACAACTTCGGAAAAAAATTGTATACAGAGATGAACAACATCTACAGCTCTCAAACCCCAGGATTAAAACATTTCCGTTGGGTTGTTAATACGAACTCCTACGATCATGTGTTCTCGACGAACAATTTTAACAATATCGGAATCATTAAATATCCGAAGCCTACTCACGCCAAGGATGTGCTGTTTGCCTTCAGTGGTGTGAGCGAATATTACACGGTAACCGGTTCAACCAATCTCAAGCTTGACGAGCATGTTTCCAAAGCCAACGCAAGTATTGTCATTAAGGAATTTACAACCGATCATCCTGTTTACAACGCATACAAAGACATTTATAACTACCAATATTAACAAAAAGGAGACTGAGTCATGATACGAGTACAAAAAACAATTGCGATTTTAGTAAGCATGCTGCTTTTGGTTACCATGTTATCCGCTTGTATGAGCAGCAACATGTCAAAGCCTGTCAATGAGGCACAAATTCCATCGTCAGCCACCGAACCAACAAAACCGAAAGCATCGCTGCCAATCGAACATTTGCGAATCGGAACGAATGCCTTCACAACCGGATTGGAAGCAACCAGAACCTCTAATGCAGATGCACAGTTCCAATATAACGTGTATGACTCCCTCATTATGAGAGATCCTTTCTCGAAGGAGCTGAAGTTTATCCCCGGCTTGGCGGAGAGCTGGAAAAAGCTTGAACCTACTGTTTGGGAATTCAAGCTCCGTAAAGAGGTTAAATTTCACGACGGCAGCGTAATGACAGCCGACGATGTAGCATTCTCACTGAACCGGATTTTCAAGAAAGAAGACGCAAGATTTGCCAATGCTCACGGTAGATACTTCAATACATTCGACAAAGTCGAAATCGTCGATGGTCATACGGTGAAGATCCACACCAAAGTACCTGACCCGCTTGTGGAGGTATTCCTCTCCGATCTGAGCGGCGCTATAACGTCAAAGGCGTACGTGCAACGCGTAGGCTTGAATGAATCGAATCTAAAACCGATTGGCACAGGCCCTTATAAGGTTGTCTCTTTTACCCCCAACAAAACAATCGTGTTAGAACGTTTCGACGATTTCTGGGGAGAGAAGGCACCCATCCAAAAGGTTACATATTCCTACATTCCGGAGACAGCCTCCCGAGTAACCGCGATCGTGAATAATGAAATTGACTTTGCCGTAAGCATTCCACCGGATCAAGAGGCTGCTCTAGCCAAGCACCAGAACGTAAAGCTGATGGATGTGTCTTATCCACTGCTGCATGTATTGGTGCTAAACATGAGCAATCCCGTGATGGCAAACAAGAAGCTGCGTCAGGCATTGGATTTAGCCGTAGACCGGCAAGCGCTTGTGAAGGCGCTTTGGAACAATAAAGGCGTTGTTCCTACTTCACTCCAATTCCCTGATTATGGTGACATGTATCTGCCGGACGTCAAAACAGTTGAATACAATGTAGAAAAAGCGAAGCAGCTCGTCAAGGAATCCGGATATGACGGCACACCGATTGAAGTCACAATTCGTGCAGACTACTACGAGCAGGGCGATCTTGCGGTACAGGCCATGATTGAGATGTGGAAAAAAATCGGAGTAACGGCAACACTGCGGCAGGTTCCGGATGTAAACGCCTTTCCCGATTCGAGCATTATGATCCGTTCCTGGTCGAATCCGTTGTACTACCCAGATCCGATGGGGTTGATCGACGCCTCCTGGTCCGACACAAT
Source organism: Paenibacillus sp. (assembly GCA_041641375.1). Lineage (GTDB taxonomy): Bacteria > Bacillota > Bacilli > Paenibacillales > YIM-B00363 > Paenibacillus_AK. Next base: position 38,396 of record JBEPYM010000007.1, on the reverse strand, counting down.
CTGGGTAAGCACCAGAGGTTTCTTTAAGCCTCAGAACAAAGAATGGGCAACCAGCTTTGAGAAAGCCCGCTTCTCGACGAACACTCAAGAACGTAAAGATGCGATTCGGAAGCTGAATGAAATCGCAAAAGATGAAGCCGGGTTTATCCTTATGTACCAGCCCTTCGAATATTTTGTAACTCGTAAGAATATGGAGTGGAAGGTACCTAAAAATTATCGTGCCTATACCATCTCATTGCGTGCCGGAGACATCTTCCGTACTGAATAAAACCCCAGAGCAAGCTGCTGTGCAGATGGAGAATCCTGCACAGCAGCGTTCATTTATCTACGAGGAAGCAGGGATGGTTTTGCAAAGCTACTTACTTCTGAGAGCGTTCAAAGCGATTGTTACCGTCTCGGCTGTACTCACCTTCGTCTTCATCGGAGCACGATTGACTGGAGATCCAATCAGCATGATGTTCCCGGAAGGCTTAACGGCTGAGGATACGCAGCTTTATCGAGAACAGTTTGGCCTCGACAAGCCAATTAGAGTGCAGTTTGCGATATATATTCAGAATGTAATCGCAGGCGATTTCGGAACGAGTATTCGGGAAGGAAGACCCGTTACCGTCATCTTTGCGGATGCTGCCATTGAGACGCTGAAGCTTGGCATATGGGCGTTCCTCTTGAGCAGCATTGCAGGTATCTTAATAGGGATGCTAACTTCCCTGAAGCCCCAGCACGTTCTATCTCGTATTCTCATGTTTTTTACTTGTCTTGGATATTCGGTACCTGGCTTTATCGTTGCGATCATCCTCATCCTTGTGTTCAGTTATCACCTTCAGCTATTGCCAAGCATGGGAATGAGCTCGGCTAAGAGCTATCTCTTGCCTGTATTCGCCTTGTCCGTTCGCCCCGTCGCGTCCATAGCCCGCTACATGCATGCTGCTTTTCAGGATGTGCTGGCCCAAGATTATATTCGGACAGCTCGTTCCAAGGGGTTGGGCGAACGTATTGTCCTCCTTAAGCATGCTTTTCGAAATACGCTCGTTCCGATGTCAACTGTCATTGGGATGCTAGTGATCGACATTCTAGGCGGTGCCCTGTTTGTTGAAGTCATATTTTCCTGGCCAGGGCTTGGCAAGCTGCTTATTGATTCTGTCATGTACAAGGATTTTCCGGTACTTCAATTCGGAGTCGTATGCTTCTCACTTGTAGTTATTGTTACACACTTACTTATTGATATCCTCTACGGAGCAATCGACCCCAGGATTCGGAAGGTAGGATAAACCTTTATGATAAGAAAGATGTCACAGGCTCCTTGGACGATTCAAGCATGCTTCATGATTGCAATGCTATATGTACTGATCGTACTCTTCGCACCTTGGATCGCCCCTTACGACCCGAATGAAACTCGATTATTGCACAACAATCAACCTCCGGTATTCTTGAATGGCAGCTGGGAGCATCCGCTCGGAACAGATCAGTTGGGGCGAGATATCTTAAGTCGCATGCTCGTCGGACTGCGCACGAGCATCGGAGTCGCCATATTTGGCCTGCTTATCGGTTGCACGGTTGGGGTAGCTGCCGGATTGGTGAGCGGATATTTCGGAGGCTTGGCTGACAGAATCATTATGGCACTGGTGGATTTTCAGTTTGCTGTACCCTATACACTCATACTCCTTATGGGAATTGTGATTTTCGGTACCCACACGGGTGTGTTGATTGCTTTAATCGGCCTTGCTAATTGGGAAAATTATGCCCGAATGATACGCGGACTTGTGCTCTCCATTAGGAGCAGCGGCTACATAGAAAGTGCAAAAGCGTCCGGGGCTTCGGCGTTCTATATCATTGTCAAACATGTCACTCCGAATGTTCTGCCTACCGTATTGATCATGATGACGATTTACTTCCCATCCATTCTGACGCTCGAATCATCCTTATCCTTTCTGGGCATCGGCATTCAGCCACCAACCGCAAGTCTGGGCAGAATGGTCGGCGACGGGCGCAGCCACTTGATGACATCCTGGTGGATCTCCATCATCCCGTCTCTTATCATCGTCACGATCGCGTTCGTCATGCAAACCATTGGCGACTGGTACAGAGATTCCATGCAATCGTCCATTTTGAAATAGGAGTCTACATCATGTTTAAGCCTTTGCTACACATTCGAAATCTTCAAGCCGGATTCCTTCAGGGAGAGCGTGAAATACCGGCGGTTCACGGAATGAATTTGATGGTGTACCGAGGAGAGACCGTAGCGTTAGTGGGGGAATCCGGCTGCGGCAAAAGCTTGACTGCTCTGTCTATCATGGGACTGCTCGGTTCAAGAGCAATGCCTCGTACCTATGTAAAAGGAAGCATGCAGCTTCAGACAACCGGACATCAAGTCATCGAGCTGGTTGGGCTGCCAACTAGGCAATATGATGAGCTACGCGGTTCCATACTGTCGATGATCTTTCAAGAGCCAATGAGTGCATTAAATCCACTACTCTCCATCGGCGAGCAAATTGCAGAGATGCTCATGAAGCATAAAGGTGTAAAGCGCCCTGCAGCACTGGATAAAGCCAGAGAATTATTGGAATCCGTAGGCATAGCAGAGGCCAGTCGACGAATGAAGTCCTACCCCTTCCAGCTATCGGGCGGACAGCTCCAACGAGTGATGATTGCAATCGCTATGTCATGCCATCCAGCCTTGCTCATTGCCGACGAGCCAACGACAGCGCTTGATGTAACCATTCAATCTCAAATCTTATATTTGCTGAAGCAAATGAAAGAAACACACGGCACATCAATCTTGTTTATCACACATAATCTCGGGATCGTTGCCCAATTCGCTGATCGAGTTGCCGTCATGTACCGCGGCATCATCGTGGAGTATGCGACGGTGGAGCAGCTATTTCGCACGCCCCGGCATCCGTATACCCAGATGCTGCTTCGATCGTTACCGACCAAAGGTGCGCGAGCAATGGACGGCTCACGCCTTCAGGTCATCGATGGAACTGTTCCCGGACCGAGTATTCATGTATCCGGTTGTCCCTTTCACACCCGGTGTCCTGCTGTGATGCCCTCCTGCACAAGTAAATTGCCGGATGAAGTTCACTTCGGAGACGGTCATACCGTTCGCTGTCTACTAGCAGAAGAGGAGCTTGGGAATGAAGCCTAATGATCAAACGCTAGCATATGCAAAGGAGCTTTCCGTTCATTATAAGCTTGGCGGTTATTGGAGCAAGCAGCTCGTGAAAGCTGTAGACCGAGTGTCCCTCCATATTCAAGAAGGTGAGGTGCTGGGTTTAGTCGGTGAATCCGGCTCCGGGAAAAGCTCGCTGGGCCGAGCATTGATTCGCTTAGCGTCAGCATCAGCCGGACAGGTATATTTCGAGCAAGAGGATATTTCCAGGCTCTCTCATCATCGTATGCGTCCTTATCGAAAACAGATGCAGATGGTGTTCCAGGATCCGAACGGCTCGCTAAATCCGAAGATGCGACTGTATGACATCATCGTGGAGCCGTTGTCCGTGAACCGAATCGGTACTCGTAAGGAGCGTGAGCTCCGTGTGAAAGAAGTCATGGAGCAGGTTCAACTCCCACTGGATTTTCTGGATCGTTATCCGCGACAGCTATCGGGTGGTCAGAAACAGCGTGCGGCAATTGCCAGGGCTATCGTAACAAAACCAAAGCTTCTGATCGCGGATGAACCCGTTTCGGCGCTTGACGTTTCCGTGCAAGCTCAAGTTCTCAACCTGCTCTCCGACCTCAGACGGCAGCTCAACTTGTCCATCCTCATGATCTCGCATGATCTGTCCATCGTTCACTATTTGGCGGATCGGGTAGCCGTAATGTATTTAGGGAGAATCATGGAAATCGGGGAAGTTGAGGACGTGTTTCATCAGCCGGCTCATCCCTACACGAAAGCGTTGCTCGATGCTGTGCCCGAGCCGGATCCGTTTCGTCCCAAGATCATCATGCCAATTGAAGGCGATATTCCAAGCCCGGTTTCACCTCCTTCGGGTTGTGTGTTTCGCACTCGATGTCCGCTTGCTGACAAGGGATGTGCTGTGTTCGTCCCTGAGTTAACAGCCGTTCGTCCCAATCATATGGCGGCCTGTCACAAGCTTCCGGGATCATAATGACAAGCTTGCCTCACGAAAGGAGCCATTTCGACTATGGATACAAGTACAACAACACTGCCATCATTTACTTTTATCGTCATTCCTGATACGCAGAAGCTTGCTGCACATTACCCCGAGATTTACAGCCTGATGGCTCAATCGATTGTCGCGAATGCCCAAACGATAGGAGCCTCGTTCGTTCTGCATGTAGGGGACATCGTCGATAACGGGGCTCAGGATGAGCTGCAATACAAGAATGCCTACTCAGCACTATCTGTCATTGATCGTGCTGGTATCCCCTTACTCATTGCTCCCGGAAACCACGACTACGATATTCCTATCGTATCTGCGAATGGACCGGCAGTTGGAGACAGGAGCAGAGCTCTTACCGTTTTCAACCGTTACTTTGGCGTACACCGATTATTAAACAAGCCGTGGTCTACTGGCTTGTTTGAACATGAAAAAGCAGAAAACGGATATGCAATCATTCATGCTCCCGAAACGCCAGTATTGGTACTATTCCTTGAATTTGCCCCTAGACATGATGTTATGGCCTGGGCCGACCAAATTCTCACTGAACACCAATCCATACCAGCCGTTGTGATTACGCATAGCTATATGTACATGTACGGAGAGAGAGTCTGTGCCTCGGACAGCGCCAACCCCAAGACAAAATACTTTCAATATGCGGATTGCAATGACGGGGAGGATATGTGGCAACGTTATTTTCGACACCACTCCAATATCGTTGCGGTATGTTCCGGGCACCATATCCCAATTACCGTCAGTCATCGAGTCGACAAAGGAGATTCCGGCAATATTGTCCTGCAGATGTTTCAGAACTGGCAGTCGGAGGAGAACGGCGGAAGCGGCAGATACCGGATTATCCGGTATGACGGAAGCACCCGAACGTTCTCGGCAAGGGTATACAACCCGATGCTTCAAGCATTCGAGACAGAAGAAGGCTATGACATCGTGGTGTCGATCTGAACATAACTACCGCTCGTCACCGGTTAGAAGATGTATGCCCTCTGGGGCAAGCCGTACAAGCACAAGAGCCAGGCAAGGGAATTTCCCTTTGCCTGGCTCCGGATCTTGCTGCTACCACTTCGCCTGTGCACAAATCTTAACCTTCGCTGCAGCTTCCAGCTTTGCCGCAGGCTTGAACAGCTCCTTCATCGACTTCTTCAGATCAGCTTCCTTCCCTTTGACCGCTGACTTGGACAAGTCTTTCAAGTCTACCTGAATAGGTCCCGCTCCGAGCTTGGCGATGAGCTTCCCTGCTCCCTCTTGGCATGGGTCGAATGCCTTGAAATACTTGCCGCCCACTTCAGCCTTCAACGGGCCGTATTGTGCCTTTGCTGCTGCTTCGAACGAAGTGCCGCCGTCCGACAAGCCTTCGAACGGATCGATCTCGAGTCCTCCGCCCGCTCCAACACCGGCTTCGAAGCAGGATGACACTCCTTCGTCAGTGATACAGATTTTGCCGCCGACACCGACCCCGCCGTACAGCGATGCACCGACACAGAACAAGCCGCACGGGTCGCGCAATACGATAGGGTTGTTGCCGACATAGGCGTACAGGTTCGGCTCGCCGCTATCCAGCAGCAGCGGGTCGCGCGCCGTCCATCGGCCGGAGGCTGGATCATAGTCCCGCGCTCCGAAGCGGACGAGACGGATGGCGCGATCTTCAAGGCCGCCGGCATACCCGATGACGAGCTCGAAGGCCGGGGCGGAGTCGCTCAGCAGAGTGCCGAAGCTGTCATAGCGCAGCTTCTTGACGATGGTGCCGCTGCTGTCCAGCACTTCACGCGGGGTGCCGACATTGTCGGTGATCGCGTAGTAGCGCTGGCCGCCGCGTTCGAAGCCGACCAGCAGACCATCATCATTATAGTAATAGTTCGTCATGACGCCGTTCGTATCGATCGATGCGGTAATCATATAGATGAATTCCGGGTGTCCGTACAAGTACTTTTCCGTCACGCCGTTCGCATCCTCTCGCGCGGTGCGCCGACCGAGTGCATCGTAGGCATACTGGTACGTCACGCCGGTTACAGTCGCTTCGAGCAGCTCGCCGCGGATGCCGTAGCGGAATGTATCGTCGCCGCGCCGCTGCAGGAAGCCGTCGGCATCGAAGACATAAGCGGTCGAGCCTACGGACTGCAGCATGCCAAGCGACGAGTAGCTGCTGACGACTTCTGTGCCGCCGTCGATCTGCTTCGATCTCAGGTTCCTATTATCATCGTACTCGTAGCTCTCCAAGCGGGCGCCTTCCGTTCCGGAGCGAGCCGCAATCTTCAGTTGCCCGGCCGTATCATATTCATAGCTCGACTGTATCGATTGGCTCGCGAGCCCCGTCACCGACTCGTGCTCCAGGAAGCCTCTTGGGTTATAGGTGTACGCGCTGCTCGTGTGAAGCTGGCCGTTCCAGAGATAGTCGCGCTGTTTGATTTTGCCCAGTTCATCATATTGGTTCTCTATGGTAAACCTGCCGTCCGTAACAGTACCGATCATACCCACGGGTTCACGATGGAATGTGAAAGGTCCGAACCTCGTCATCTGCTCGTCACGGTCCCAGCCAATAGCTGTGTCGTGAACGATCGTGGTCGGCTGACCGTACACCAGTCCGGTAACCGTCGTGCGCACGTTCGTGATGTTCGTGACGTTCTTGGCAGTATCGAACGTATAATCGAAAGCTGCGTTCACCGCTCCCTCCAGCGTCATTCTCCGAACCTCAGTACCAGCGTAGGTGTACCCGACACTCTGCCGCAGTGACGGCCGGCCCGCTTGCTCAGCTGTAATCTGAGCAACGCGGTCAGTCCCATCGCTGTATTGGAAAGCTCGCTGTACATCCGAGTCGCTCATGGAGCTGATCCGGCGTGCGCCGCCTGCCTCGTAGCTGTAATCCAGCGTGCGGCCGCTGGCCATCGTCGTGTAGTCCAGCATACCCGCAGCATCGTGGGTCATCGTGATCCATGCTGGCTGACCCTGTGGCCCGAAGCCCTGGAATTGATTCAAGCTGTTGTACTGCTGATCGTAGATCGTTCCGTCCGGCATCGTCAGCTTCACGGTATGGCCGTTGCCGTCGGAGTCCTTCGTATACGTCTTGCCGCTAGGCAGCTTGACGGTACGCAGGTACCCATCGGCATTATACGTATATTCCTTCCTGTTGCCCGACTCATCCACTTCGGCGATGAGCTGGTTCCCCGCGTTGTATATATACGTCATCGATTGGGCGCCTTGCTCGATACGGCCGATACGGCCGCGCTCGTCGAATGAATACGTGACCGGGGCAATCGGCTCGTTCGGATACTCTTCTCGAATGATGCGTCCTCTTCCATCGAGCGTCGATACCTTGACCGTGCCTTCCGGCGATGTCTCCGTATACGTTCTTGCCGCCGCATCGTATTTGATCGTCGACACGGCACCGTTCGTCGTAAACGTAACGGTTAGCGACTGTAGTCTTCCTTCGGAATCCTTCACGACTACACGATTCTCCGTATGGGTGACGATGCGTCCGTCAGGAGTCGTCACGACCATCTGTGTTAGTACCGGAGCATCATTGCCGTATCGCGGGTCGAATCCGAATCGCTGCGTAACCGTAGTGCCATCCGTATACGTCATCTCTTTCGAGCCGTCGGATTTGTAGACGACGATCGACCTGGCACCGCCCGGCTCCGTCACTGTGCGGACCGCATCACTGCCGATCTTGCGCGTCTCGTACAAGGTCTGGCGTCCCGCAGCATCCGTGAAGGCAACCGACACCCCGTCGCTGAGCTCCGTCCTCGTGATTGTCTTCAGCCCGCCTGTCGGCGTCCTGGCTTCGATAAGCAGCCCCTTGGTGTCGTAGCTGTACTCCGACAAGTGGCGGTTCGGATCCGTCACCGTCTTGAGCAGCCCCTTGCCATCATACGTCATGTCGTAGCGGAATTGGCCCGCACCGATGACAGCAAGCAGCTGGTTATGCTCATCGACAATCAGCGTCGTCCGCTGTCCGCCCGGTGCCGTAATGGCCGTCGGCCTTCCTTCCGCATTTCGCTCGATCATCGTAACGTTGCCTGCAGCGTCTGTTATGGAGATCAGACGACCTGCCGCATCATACCCATAGCGCTCCAGCACCGCCCCCGTTACAGCATGCAGCGTCTCATGGTGACGTCCGGTTGCCGTATCGATACGCGATAAGGTCACACTGTCATCGTCAGGCACGTTCGCTTTGGTCGTATCCGCACCGATGTTGAAGAAAGTAGAGCCGAGGCTTGTCGTAGCCTGGTATATCGGCTTGCCTTTCACATCAACACCAGCCAGCTTCACCTGGGAGCTGCTGTGGATCTGTTTGGCGGCATAATCCTTGGCTTCACTGAAGTCAAGCAGATGCACCTTGCCATCCCGGGTAATCTTGAAGATTTCCCCCCATGAGCTGTCACCCAGGTTAATCTGCATGTATATATTTTCCTGGCCGTCGATGGAGATGCCGCGGTTGGCATAGAATCTCGACTCGGTTGCGAGCTGCCCGTCGGCGATGACCGGCTTCCTCGTGATGATGGAGCCCTCGCCGGCGACCAGCTCCAGCCTGCCCTCCGGCGTAATGCGGCGAATGCGGCTCTTGACACCCCAAGAATCGGGGATATGGTCTAACACGTACAAGGTTCCGTTAGGGCTGACGGTGATGCGGCCGTAACCGATATTCGGGCTCGAGGCAGGACCGCTGTCTGGTCCGTAACTCTTCGCGCCGAAGTGGTGCACGATCCCCTGCGCATCCAGCCGGTAGTAGATGATCTCCGTCCGCGTCGTCGTAATGGCGTGCCAGCCCTCGAAGTAGATATTGCCGTCACTGTCCGCAACTAGATCCTGTACGTCATAAATCCCTACCGTCGTCCCTAATGTACCATCAGGTATCGGAGGAGATCCATACAGGCCGCGTCCTACGACACGCCGCCACTCTGAATCATTCGGACCCTTCTTCAGAATGCCTTCGCCGTAGTAGCTCAAGTACAGCGTCCCATCCGGAGCGACGGCAAATTCACGGACTGTACTGCCCGAAGGATACGTAGCCACCTTGAGCGCCGAATGATCGGGAGCTACGCGAATCACCGCCAGCTCATCCGGACGGTTCGAGTGCTTCGCCAGGAAATAGGAGTTGGAGCCAACCAGCCGATAGAACTGGGGCAGCACATGGTATTGACCCTGCTGTCCGCCTCCCTGACCGCGTCCTTGGGGACTAAGCGTGCCATATAGTCCACTGTCCTTCCGCTGCGTCTCCCCATCCCCCTTGATCAGCTTCGCTGCCGCCGAATCGAACATATGATGACCGTGAAAGCTCCAGCCAGCAATGCCCATCTCCCCATACGGGTTCACAGGCGACTCGATCATGCCGGCATACTCCTGCCCATAAGCGATTTCCTCCGTCTGACGGTTGCCAATAATCGCGAAGTTCGTCGGGACTCTCGCCCAGGAAGCCTCGAAGACGGGTCCGAAACCATAATATTCGGCCTGATAATGATAATTTACCGTAATGTGGTATCTATGCTCGCCTGTCAGCTTCCGTCCGAAGCCATCAGTTCCGTCCCAAGTAAACGTGTATGATTGATTGAGCGTCTTCGGCAGGGTGACCGTATGATAGTTGCCCGCTACTAGGGTGGTCACCGTAATTCGTTTCAGCGATGCCGGCAGTGACGCGCCTGTGACCGGTACTGTCACTTGCGAGCGTTCCACATACCCTTCCGTCCGATCGCTCTGGTAGCGGAGCCTATAGCCAGTGCCAGGGATCGGAATTTCCTCGCCCAGCGTCTGGTCCTCACACCCGATGATCGAACCCCGCTGCTTGCACGGCTCCTCGCGAGGATCCGGCTGCGTATTCTTCGGCGCCCAGCCTGGCGGGCCAATCGCATCTGCAGGAGGACCGTACGGCCAGTTATGATCCCACGGCGTGAAGTGCGGAATCGGTACGCGCCACAAGCTATGCCCAGCCGGATAGAGCGAGGCGAGCTTCTCCTGCTCTTCGGCCGTAACGCCGATCGCGCTCAGCTTCGCCGCATCATCCGCTGCTCCGTCGCCATCCGTATCCAGCTGCGCCGTACCACCATCGATGCTTATTATTCTAATTACACGTCCGTCCTTGGCTGGAATCCACAATGCAGTCTTCCGGTCGTAATACGCATTCGGCACAGCGATACCGGCCGGGAAGCCCAGGAAGTTGTCGACATAGTGATAGAGCGGCTGGCTGAAGGTCACCTCGACGGCGCCTGCAGCGACCGCCTCGTCGGCCGACAGCTCCACGGCGTACGTATAACCGACGTTCTGCGGCAGCTCTCCCGGCATCGCCTCCTTGCCATTGGAACCGACCGTGTATTCGGTCGCACGGAAGTGAATCTCCGTCAGTGGCTGCACCGTACCATCAGGAAGCGTCATGGTCGCGCTCGTTCCCCTCGGTACGAGCAGCGTCGACGTTCGCGCCCCATCCTCGTCGCTGACCGGCGTTCCTTGCGCGACCTGCATCTCTTGGGCATCCGTCAGGTCGAGCACGGTAACCTTGGAATCGTACGCGCGCAGGACGATATCCTCCACGCTCGTATACTCACCGTAACCAACCGTCTGGCCGCGTTGTACGGTCATATAGCCTTCCTTGCTGAATTGGAGCGTCAGCTTGCCGGTGCCGTTCACGACCAGATCATACGCGCCATCGTTACGGCTGAGTGTCTGGCCGAGCTCCGGATGGTTCAACAGGGTTACCTTGGCGCCAGCTAACGGCTGTCCCTGGGCATCCAGCACCTTGCCCCGCAGTACTCCTGCGATAGCCGGACGGATGGCGCCGGGAATAACGCCCGCCTGTGTCGCGTGAGGACCTGTATACAAGAATGCAATCTGGTTATTGAAGCTCGGTTGACTCGTGCTTGAGATCGGCGGTGCCGCGTTGGCAGGGTCTTGCGGAATCGCTTGTCTGCGTGGAGTCAGGTGCACGACTGCCGATTTCGCCGATTCATTGCCATTGCTGTCATAAGCTGCTGCTGCGAACGTATAGTTCGCCCCGTCCGTTAATCCCGCGACCGTGTGCATCTGAAGTGTGCGAGCATCTATCCCCGCATTCCAGGTCGCTCCGCCATCGGCAGATGTATAGATGCGATAACCGGCAAGGTCACTCTCCTCATTCGCAAACCAGGTCAAGATCGCGGTGCCGTCCACCGCACTGCCGTTCAGCCCCGCTGGCGGACTGGGCGGTGTCTGATCGGCTGGCATCGGCGTTGCGCTGACTGCCTGGGATTTCGGCGATTCGTTGCCTGACGTATCGATCGCCGTAATCGCGAAGTGATAGGCCTGGCGATTCGTTAGGCTCGACACCTGATACGTAAGCGTATCACCCGCCAAGACGCCGGTATTCCAAGTCGCACCGCCATTCGAGGAAGTGTACACCTTGTAGCCCGCTATGTCTCCTTCAGGATTAGAGCTCCAGGTGAGGCGGACGTTCCTGTCCCCCGGCGATGCTTGTAGTCCTGTCGGTGCCGCAGGCGGAATCGTGTCAGGCTCTTCCGTTGCCGTAAGCTCCACAGGGCTCGACTTGTCAGATTCGTTGCCATTCACATCATAGGCGGACAGGGCGAATAGGAAAGGCGTACCGTACGGCAGTCCCCGGAAGGACAGCGACGTCCTATTCGGCTCAATATGCCCGACGATGCTGAACCAGCCCCCGAGCCCCTCGGAGTACACGTAGAGCTTGTAGCCGGCGAGGTCGCTCTCCGAGTTGGCCTGCCAGATGAAGTCAGCCTGGTTGCCGCTGGTCGTCCCGGCGAATCCGGTCGGAACCGCTGGCGGCGTCACATCCGGGCCATGGTCCCCCTGCGGCGTTGCCGTGATCGAGACTGCTTCAGAGTACCCGCCGCTCTCGTTATAAGCAGACAGAATGAATCGGTACGCAGTGCCGTTCGTCAAGCCGGCCCAATGAAAGGTAGTCAAGCCGCCAGCATCCAGCGTCTCGTTGTAGGTCTGCCCGTTATCGCCAGCCGATAGTGCCGTAATCGAGTATCCCATCGTATACAGGTCGGTATTCGCCTGCCAGCTCAGTGTGACCTGACCGTTGCCCGGCCTTGCCTGCAGGCCGCGGGGAGCCGGCGGCAGAGGCTCGACAGGAGTCGCCGCAGCGGTGTTCGATCTTGCCGACTCATTGCCCGCCAGGTCGAATGCCGATACGGCGAAGCCATACTGCGTTCCGTTGGTTAGATGGACCACGGTGTGCGACGTCCCGGTTACCGCATTCGCAGCCGTATGCCACGTCGCTCCCCCATCTGAGGTCTGATAGATGCGATAACCAGCCAGGTCTATGTCCGTCACAGCACTCCAGCTCAGTACTACCGACTGGTGGCCCGCCACTGCGGAAAGATTGGCTGGGGCTGCCGGAGGCGTCTGATCCGGCAGTGCACTCGGCGTAACATCGACAGGCGCCGAACGTGCTGACTCGTTGCCTGTATGGTCATAGGCGGTGACGGCGATTCGGTAGGCAGTGCCGTTCACCAGCTGCTGCATCACGTACGACGTTACGTTGTTCACGTTGATCCCAGCAGCCCAGGTCGAGCCCTGGTCCTGAGATACATAGACCTTGTAGCCTGCCAGGTCGGCGTCTGTATTCGCCGTCCAGCTCAGCACTGCTTGCCGATCACCGGCTGCAGCCTGCAGACCGGTCGGAACCGCCGGAGGAGTCAGGTCGCCTGGAGAATGGGATCCGCCGCTGCCGCTGCCGCTGCTGCTGTTCCCCCCGCCGCTGCTGACATTCGGTTTGATCCTGCCATCCAGGGTTGACAGCTCTCCCACTTCGGCAGATTGTCCGGCTGCAGGAGATTGGATCGCTTCCTTCACATCGATGATACGGCATCCGCAAGCCTGGTCACGGCCTGGCTGATCCAGAATATCAAGCGTTGCGGCCTCCGGTTTGTCATATTCAACCATGGTCAAGCTATACGTCCGCTCCGGAAGCAGCTGCGCCCGGAACGTCCCGTCAAGTCCGGTTACGGCGAAGAACGTGGGGTTCGTCGTGAAGGCGACGACGACCCCTTCCTTCGCTTGACCCGCGTTGCCGGTCACCCTCCCCGCAACGACAGCAGATGGACTCGCACGCAGCTCCATGCTCGCAGCCTGCTTGTTGAATTCAATTTGCTGGTACGCGATTACGCCAGCCCCCGTCACGCTCACCTCATACACACCGTAAGGAAGCTTCGCCTCCAGCTTGCCGGCTGCATCGGTCGTACCGGAAGCGGCGTAGCTCCGCTTGCCCTTGGCGTGGATCCGATAGGTGGCACCCGGCAACGGCTTGGCATCCGCAGTCGTCACGGTTACCCTCAGGAGCCCTTGCTTGCCGATGATGCTCGGCAAGGAACGATGCAGCATCACGGCTGCTTCCGCACGCGTCACCCGGTTCGCCGGGCGATAAGTATAGTCTTCATAGCCGCGAATAATGCCGGCCCCGCTGATCGCGTTGACTGCGGACACCGCCCAGCTCGGGATCGCGTTCTGGTCTGCGAAGGCAGCCTGCTGGCTGGCCCCCAGCACGAGCACACGCTGCAGAATAACAGCCAGCTCCGCCCGCGTAATCGTATGAGACGGCCGGAACGTGCCGTCCTCGTAGCCCTCGATCAGCCCGAGTTGGGCTGCCCGCTCAAGCTCCGCCTTCCGTGCGTAGCTCTGCAGATCCATGAATGTTCGTACAGAGCTGCCCTGCAGCTCGGTGCGCTCAGCCGACTCGGCCAGCTTCAGCAGCCAGATTGCCGCATCCGCGCGGGTCAGGGGCACTTCCGGCTGGAACATCGTGCCGCCTGCAGCCAGCTCGACTACGCCCTCCTCCAGCAGAGCTTCAATTTCAGCCTTCGCCCAGCTCGGCAACACCTCCGCCTTCGCTTTCGCCCCGACTCCGGAAGCCGCCGCAGGCGGCGCCGGAGCCGCGAAGACAGCCGCCGGGAGCACTCCCGACTGCAGCCAGAATGCAATGATAAGCACATACTTACACCAACGTCTCAGCAACCCACTGGATTTCATAACAGCCTCCTCGGTATGCAACAATTCGTATCTCTCACCATTATGAGAGCGACGGCATACCGGGAGTAGAGACCGAATGCATAAATTACGAAATGACCTTGTCATGAATATAGTCATGTTCGGTCATGTTCGGTCATGTGCGAAATATGTCAATTGGACGACGACAAGGAGCTTTCCTTTCATATACCGATTTCAAGATAAGCTTAGGACTTGCGTCTATTGCTTGTCTCGTTCAAGTATGCGAACGCCACACATCCGGCAGCTGATTGACATGCTCAAAATGATTTCAATATGCTGCTCGCCCAGCAGGAGGTAACCGCGGTTCCGATTCCCGTATACGGTAAACACGCTTATCAGACGCGCAAACCGGGTTGTCAGATGCCGGAATGTCATCCACCCCGCGTCTGCAACCATCAGCAGCTCTGCTCCCCACCGCAGCAACATATCTCACTTCTTCACGACCGGAATCCACACCTCGCAGCGGTAATCCGCGGAACACGAATCCCCGGGCGGATACAGCTCGAAATCCGGAGCCTCCGCCTGCTCATACCCCGACGCCGGCAGCCACTCCTGAAACACCCGGTTCCATGTCTCCTGAATGGCTCCCGGCATCGGACCAACCGACGTAAACACAGCCCAAGTCGCAGCAGGCACAAGGATTCGTTCAAACTCCCCACCCGCACCGTCTGTGTCCCCCTCCACAGCAATGGCATAATCGAAATGTCCATCCTTTTGCATCCCGTAACAAAGCCCGTACATATTTTCGTCCTTAGCGACCGCACAGAGACGGTCAGCCGTCCCATCCGCAAAGCTGTTCTGCCAGAACCTCGGGATCTCCTTCTGATTCTCCCCGCCATGGATCGACGTCCGGATTGACTTCCCCACCACATAAAAAGCATCCTTTTGCACCATTCTGTACTCCATCGGTTTATCTCCTCTCAAGGACAAATGAAAGACCATACGCGGGAAAGACTTCAGCTGCACACCCGGATTCCGAGCCTCGGAGGGCGATATGCCGTGCAGCTTGCGGAACGCCTTTGAGAACGACTCCGGCGTCTCGTAGCCATACTTCAAGGCGATATCAATCACCCGCTCACTCGACATGCATAGCTCATGCGCCGCCTGAGTCAGCCGCCGATTGCGTACGTATTCGGACAGCGTCACCCCCGTCAGCATGAAGAACATCCGCTGAAAATGAAACGGAGACGCATACGCTGCCTCTGCAATATCCGCGACATCCAGCTGCTCCTCCAGTCTGGACTCGATCAGATCCAGTGCTCTAGTCATTCGGTGCAACCATTCCACGTATCATGGCCCCTTTCTGTCAATATCATAACATGATGGGCAGGAACGATCCTGTCATTTTGTGCGGAGGGGTGACAGCTGCTTGAGCTTGAGTAACACATCCCTTTCCTTCCCCAAACATGTGCAGGCTTGAGTGCGGTATAATGAAAGTCACAGGCAAGACTACAGGAGGAAATGCAATGAGTGACTACCATCCCTTTCCCGCTGTAATCAAATATCAGCATCGCTTGAACGCACCCGCTCGTATGGTTTTTCACACCCATCTCGTTTATGAGCTGTACTACTTCCATGAAGGCAGGTGCAGCTTCCTGGTCGGAGACCAGATCTTCAACCTAGAGCCAGGCAACCTGATTCTTCTTGACGGCATGACCCAGCATTGTGTCAACTACGACCCTGCACAATCTTACGTTCGCAGCATCCTGCACTTCGATCCCTTCTATCTGAAACAGCTGCTTATCCCACTCGGGATGCTCCAGGTGCTGGATCCCTTCCAGCAATCAGGTTATTGCATAATCCGGCTGAGAGGAGAGCAGCGACAAGAGTTCGAGGAGCTGCTGAAGCGAATGGATCACTACTACCAGGCTCAATCGACCTGGAACTTTCACCGATTTCTACTGGACTTTATTCACACATTGCTCTTTATTCTCCAGCAGTTTCAGGAATCGGGCAAGGAGACGGCAAGTCAGACGAATTCCTATGAACGCAATGTGAAGAAGATTATGCAATTTATTGAAGCGCATTATATGGAAGAGCTCCATATGGACCGTCTGGAGTCCTCCTTATTCCTCAGCAAAAGCTACTGCTCACGCATCTTTAAGAAAGTGACCGGTGTGACCATCTTCGAATATGTGAACCAAAGACGAATCAATCAGGCCAAAATCCTGTTCATTGCTGACCCGCATCGCTCTGTAACCGATATTTGCTTCGAGCTCGGCTTCAAGCAGCTCTCCCATTTCTGCAGATTGTTTAAATTATTGGTAGGCTGCACCCCGGAGGATTTCCGCAGCATGTACCGCGTACGCATCGAGGAGGATACCAGTCCCCATCGACAGGATCTGAAGTATAATTTTCTGACCCATTTTCATAATTAACATTAAATTCCAACATCCTGAGATAATCAAAATGTAATTTTCGTAGAATGGGAGATAAGCGCGTGGCGTTCGTATCGTTGTACAATGAAGAAGCAATCAGGATGAATACGCTTACAAAAATGTCTCGAGTAAAGGATGTGGTGGCTCCACAAGGAAGAACTGCAACTGGCAATGTGATCGTCAAACTTACATCTCGAGGAGAGGATTAATACTATGAACAAGTGGTTCAAGGGAACACGTATCATGTTGGTCGTCATGCTGATCGTTTCCTGCATCACCCCAATCTCGGCAGGTGCAGCAGGAGAAACCGTTGAGGTATGGTTTTCCTCCGAGGACGGCTCGAACCAGATGACCAAGCAAAGTAATCTGACAGTCGTGACCCCGGACGGCTCCAGCGGAACTACGATTCGTATTGATCCGAAACAGACGTATCAATCCATGCTAGGACTCGGTACGTCCATGGAGGAAACTTCAGTCTACAATCTGATGGCCATGACCAAAGCCAATCGAACCGCAGTCCTTCGCAATCTGTTCGACCCGGTTGATGGCATCGGCATGAACTTCATACGAATTGCTTTCGGTACCTCAGACTTCACCGGGCGGGCATGGTACTCATATAACGATATGCCTGCCGGTCAGACCGACCCCACCCTGTCCAACTTCTCGATCCAGAAGGACAAGGACTACAACATTATTGCGTTGCTGAAGGAAATTCTGGAGTTATATCCAGAGATGCCTATCCTCGCTTCGATCTGGAGCCCGCCGGGCTGGATGAAGAGCAACGACAGCCTCATTAAAGGCAACATGAAATCCGAATATGTCGACGAATATGCGACCTACCTGCGGATGGCTATTCAGGCATACGCTGCAGAGGGAATTCCGATCTATTCCATTATTGGCCAGAACGAGCCGCAATACTGCAACAACACTTATCCGCAAACCTGCTGGACTTGGCAGAATCAACGGAATCTGGTGAATCATCTGGCTACAGAATTTGCTAACCACAACATCAGCACGAAAATCTGGATCGGCGATATCGACTTCAACAAGTGGAGCGACACGCTCAAGAATATTCTGGACGATACGAACGCCAATCCGAAAATCGAAGCCTCAGGCTTCCACGACTACGCGGGCACTCCTACGAATATGACCGACCTGAAACGCGTCCACCCGGACAAGATGATTTATCTCACCGAGAAGACGAACGGCAATGAAACAGGCGTCTCCAAATATTTTGAATATCTGCGCAACTGGGCAGGGCTGCATCTGAACTGGGTTACGATGACCGACACAGATGGCAAACCGAACAACGGTCCCTATACCGAGGGTAAGGGGTATTTCGTCAGAAGCTCGACCACTGATCCTAATGACATTACCTATGCCAAAGGCCACTACCGTTACGGGCTGTTGTCCAAATTCATACAGAAGGATGCGGTGCGGATCTATAGCGACTGGGGTTCCAGCTCGACCGTCACGAACGTTGCGTTCCGCAACCCGGACGGTACGATTGTCGTAGTCGTCGTGAACTCCAATTCATCCACTCAATCCTTCAAAATGCTCATTCCGGAAGGACAGATCAATGCATCCATTCCTTCCAAATCGATCGCTGCCTACAAGTGGACACCAAGCGGCATTCATCTGAGTGACAACTTCAACAACGGCACTGCTGGCAGCACCCCATCCGGCTGGACCGTCAGTCAGCCTACCGGAACATCGGCTCGAGTCGCGAATGTTCCGATAGCCTCTGACAAGAGCGTCAAGTTTGTGGACAACAGTACCTCCTCGAACCCTTCCATGAATCGAACCTTTACCGCACAGAGCACGCCGTTCGTCGTCGAGTGGAAGTTCAAGGAGGAGACGCCAGGGAAAAACTCCAAGTTCCAGGTGCATAATGGCAACACGAATGCGATCGATATTTCGACCTCCGCAACGAAAAAGCTGCGTTATCACAATGGTTCTACCGATGTGGATATCTCCGGTACAGAAATTAAGGCGAATATCTGGTATAAGGTCAAAATTATTGCTCGGCCTGGCTCCAACAAGTTCGACTTGTATTTTGCAGAATCCGGACTTGATTATGGTCCTCCCAAGCTGGTGAACGGCAACTTCCGCAGCAACGCCTCCAGCCTGAACAAGCTCGTATTCGCTGCAGGCGGTGGAGCGGACACCGGCAACGTGATGTATCTCGACAATGTACTGGTGACCAAGGCAGAACCCTACATTGAGGATAATTTTAATACTAACACAACAGGATCTGCACCTGTCGGTTGGACCATCACAGCAGCAAGCAGCACGACCGGTACTGTTGAGAATGTACCAAGCAGCAGCGACAAGAGCCTGAAGCTGTATGACAACAACTCCAGCGGCGTGGTTACCGCAGTTCGTGAATTCCCTATTTATACCGGACCCGTTACCTGGGAGTTTAAGTTCAAAGAGGATGTAGCCGGGAAGGAGAGCAAGTTCCAGCTGAACGCCAGCACAACCATTGGGGTTGATCTGTCTGTCAAGAACGGCATACTGAACTACCACAACGGCACGAGCGACACCGCCATTACCGGAGCAACCGTTGCAGCGAACACCTGGTACACCATCAAGGTAGTAGCGAATCCGACAACTGGCAAGTTCGACTTGTACTTCAATGGCAGCAGCTCACCGACTCTGTCCCAGGGCAATTTCCGCAACACGGTCAAATATCTAGACAACGTTTATTTCAGCCCGGGCAGCAGTGCCACAACCGGCGCCACCACCTATATTGACAACGTCAAAGTTACGATGTACGAATAAACTACAGGATCACCAATTAAACGTTTCAGCCCTTTCACTTCCCAATTGGAAGTCGGAAGGGCTGTTAAAGTTGCCTGGAAACGAAAAGCGGCGATGAAGTTGGCCAAGCTCTAGCTCTATTTAGCCCTTCGACATAAACAAACAAGACCCGGGCTCTAGCCTAGCCACGGGTCACCGTTCATTAATTGTTCGAGAAAGCTGCTGCCTGCTCATCGAAGCTCGGGTTCAAACTTTGCAGCTTTAAGCACCGAAATACATCATTCATCACTTTCATCGTCGTGTTGCTATCACCTGATTCAATTTCAGAGATTCTCGCTTGCGTGGTACCCGCTAGCTTAGCTAATTGTGCTTGAGTTAGCCCTAATTGGAGCCTTCGTGCAAACACAATGTTCCCGATCACAACGGAATAACTATCCAAGTACTCCTTTACTTCGGGAATCTCACGAGCACGTTGCTTTAAGTGATCGAAGGTCTGCCCAAGAATAGGCGGTTTGTTATCCACGAACATCACTCCTTCGGAAAAGAAATGTACTGCTCAGGGAGTAGAACATGCTGACCACGTTGAACATTTGAAGTTTGCCAGCATCTCCAGCAGGTGCATCTTGATAAAGCTGGTTTATCACATTAACAACAGGCTGTGAGTTCGTAACAGGATCAAACCAAAATTGTATTATCGCACTTTTTATATCATATGCAGTATAAAACGTGCAGCGTTCGGCACAATTTAACCGTATGGGATACAACTGTTATTTGATGATATTTCTGATCTTCTCTACATGCTGGCTTCGAATCATTGCGTCGACAACGTTCACCGAGCGGATCGTTTCGTAAATGCGAGCGACTTCCTCAGTGCTCATCGTGGGTGCTGATTCAGCCTTAAGCCGTATCATCTTCCGCTGGATAAACTCGGACAGCTCAACATCGTAGACAATGAGCTCGTCCGAGTTTATTTTCCTAAGCTCCGGGTCAATGCTGAAACGGCAGCGCATGGTGAACGAAATCATGGAGATGAACTTCAAGTTCGGATGCCCGTGCAGGAGCGCCTCCAACGCTTTGATATGCCCCTCATTTTGCATAAGCGGGTTATACATCTTAAATCGATTACTGACGGACCATTGCTTATCCCCACGCGCACCCTTGATCTCACCATTGTAATTCTTCGTTTCGATGACAAAAAGCCCATACGGCGATACCACGACATGATCAATTTGAGCATATTTCGTTCGAGATTTCGGATTCGGAATCAATAAATCTGACAAGTACTTGCAATCCATGGGAAGCTGGTCCAGCTGAATGTTGATCTTATGCTCCCCTAGCTCGCCGATTCGAGTGGATTCTATTTTGGGCTTTGCAGCTTTTTTCTTTTCCGGCTGCGGCGTGCTCATCTTTGGCTCCGATTTCAATAATGCAAGCAGCTTTTTAAGCATTCGGCTCTCCCTCTCCCATTATCCTCATGTCAACTCGCGCCCTTCCCGCCTCTCAAAATGCACATGCAGCCGGTACAAGCAGATCTCCCGCGTCCACCGGTAAAGAATCCCTCGCTCCACGTCATTCGGCTCAACCAGCAGCGCAAACACCCCATCCTCAAACCGAGTCATGCCCCCCTTGGCAGAACCCCACATGGTCATCGGCATGCGAGCGATCAACTGGCTAACCCCGGACTCGCTGTACGTCCAGAGCCGCTGCGAATTGCCATCCGAGAAATCAATCCGCTTCCGATATTCCTTTTCCATCAAGTACCGATGAAAGAACGGCGCAACCTCTTGCGGTGTCACCGGATCCGTCCAGCGCTCCTCGCCGCGCTCCAGCATGTACAGCAGCACAATCATCTTGTAGCTTTTCGACATCGCCGTTCGTTCCACATCGCGCACCCACGCCTCAAATGCGTGAAACACACCCGCCTCTTCCCTCGTCAGCAGCTCCGCCCAATGCAGAAATCCAACGTACGAGCCAAACTCCCCAGCGTATCCCTTACTATCTGCGCGTCCATGCAAGTGCAGCTCCAGGTAGCTCGGCACGCGCCCCAGCTCCTGCTTCAAGTCAAGAAACGCTCTATGCAGCCGATCACGCTGCGGCATTCTCTTGCGCTGCAGCTCATCCAGCAAATTGACAACCGCCGTCTCCAGCTGCAGCTCACACCCATCCGGAACCGCCAACGCCGATGCAGCCGCCACTCGCCGTCCCTTCTCCCCCTCGGCATCTGCCTCCGCAAAAAGCTTCAGCTTCACATCCGCATTCCGATAATTGCCGATGAGATCGATAATGGTACAGCACGCCTTACCCTCTGCAAGTCGAAGTCCGCGCCCCACCTGCTGCGTGAATACCGTGAGCGACTCCGTCGGCCGCACGAACAGCAGCGTATCGACGCTTGGAATATCCACCCCTTCATTGAACAGATCCACTGTAAAAATGATTTCCAGCGTCCCCTCCGACAACTGCCGGATCGCCTGATCCCGAGTCATTCCAACCGTACCGGAGTGCAAGCTCAACGCTGTGCGGCCTTGTTCTCGGAAATAACCAGCCAGGAAATCCGCCTGCCGAATCGACGAGCAGAATCCGATGGATCGAGTCTGTCGATGTCTCGCCCAAGCCTCGAAAATACGCTTCGCCTGTGAGCGCCTCAATTGCTGAGCCGCCAGCTGCTCCGCATCATAATGCGTGCCCATCCAGCGAATCTGGGTATAATCCGTTTCGTCAAATACGCCGTAATATCGGAACGGAGACAGCCACCCCCGGCGAATCGCCTCCAGGAAGTGCACCTGATACGCCACATTCCCGCCGCATAACGCGTACACATCCTTGCCGTCCATCCGGTCCGGAGTAGCCGTAATCCCAAGCAGGAATTTCGGGCGAAAATGCTCCAGCACCGATTGATACGAAGCAGCCGCCGCATGGTGGAACTCGTCCACAACAATTAGATCGAAGCGATCCCGAGCAAAAATCTCCCGATGACGCTTCATGCCAAGGGTGTAAATCGAAGCAAACACACAGTCCGCTTCCCCCTCTTTGTTCGCACCATTATAGATTCCGAACGACTTGTTAGGTAAAATCTGTTGAAATGACCGTTTCGCCTGTAAAAGGATTTCCTCCCGATGAGCGACGAACAGCACACGTTGGAAGCGCTGAGCGAAGAAGCCCGCCAAATAGGTTTTGCCAAGCCCCGTTGCCATCACCACCATCGCTTTGTCGTACTCTTCCTCCAGCGTCCGCTCCAATGCCTCCAGTGCCGGAATTTGAGCAAAACGAGGCTGTATTCCGTCATCGGCATGATCGGCTGTATGGGATTCGTCACTCAACTCCCGTCCCAGCTCATCCGTCCGATATTCGCCTTCCTCCATCTCCGTCACCATTCGGATCAGCTCAGGGTTCTTTTGATGGTAGGTATGATACTCCTCTTCATACATAGCAATCGTCTCGCTATGCAGAGGCAGCGTCGACTCATGATAGAAATTTTCCATGAACTTGTCCAACGCCACCTGGAACGTATACGGCTCCGCCTGCGCATTCATCGCCAAATTCCATTCCATCCCCATCCGCATCGCCGACAACGAGAAATTGGAGCTGCCGACAATCAGCAGCCCCTCCCCATTTTCATAGTCGAACAAATAGGCCTTCGGGTGGAACGACGTACCCATGCTTCGCCACAGCCGCGCCTCAAGACGCGAGTCGATCGCTCGGAGTGCATGAAGCCCCTCCGGCTGCGTCACAAACAAATAATCGCCCGCCAGCAGCTTCACTTCGGCACCGCGATCGAGCGCGCGCTTCAAATGCGGCGCCATCAGCCGCACGCCGGACTGCATCACGAACGACGTCATGATATAAATGGCGGACGCATGCTCCATTCCCGCGATCAGATCATCCGCCAGATTTTCTGTAATGAGCTTAATATTAAGCGTCGTTAACATCGATCAGAAACACCCGCTCCCCGAACCCGCCTCGCTCCTCCGCTTTCTTAGCCCGTATTGCTTCTAGCTTGTCCGCGTCAGCACCATAGGCAACGGCGAGTGACTGAATCACTTCAAGCATATCGGCGAGCTCCTCCAGCGCTTCTGCCTGAGAGGAGGCTTGATGGTACTCCTCCGTTTCTTCACGGAGCTTAATATTAAGCTGGTTAAGGAACTCCGCTTCGTCTAGAATTCTCGTGCGGCACGTCTTGCCATTGCTCGCAATAACCTGCGGAATCTTATCGCGTACTAGCTTGTTGTAGGTGGGCAATGTGAACTCTCCTTAGCATGATTAAATCTCCCGAACAATTCTCCAACCCTACCAATTAAATCCAACAGATTATTTCACAAATCTTCATTTCCAACATCCCTTTAGCGCTTCCGTTCCCGGCAAATCAACAAACATTTTTCCGGCTGGTAATCATTCCATCCTGCTTTGCAGTTGTTAAGCTTTGTGTATATAGCCAGAAACAAGCTCCATATGACTATTCCCTTGTAATTTCGCCTGTGCCAACAGTTGCCGTAATGTATTCCCGTAACTGCTGAGTCTTGCTGGAACGATAGTCCGCCGCGCATCATTCCCCAGCTTGCCAGATAGAAGGCTAAATGTTTTTGAAATCACCAGCGGCTTCCCTCCGATTATCCATTATCCATATGTAACCCCAGCCATCTTAGCAAATAAGGTCGGTCATTATTCGCAGGAACTTCAAACCATTCTGAGCATAGGAAATAGGCTTCACCATAGATCTTGAGCGGACTAGAATAATATCTTTGAGGACTTCTTCCTTGAGTCAACGACGCTCTCTGCAGGAGGGGATATTGAATATCGAATGTTTCCTTGGAATACTCCTTGTTTTGCATTCTCTCAATCTCGTCTCTCGGCACTGTACCTTCTTCTAGCAATCTTCGAAGTACATTCCTGACAATTACACCGATTTTCATCTCTTTAAGCCCTTCCATGCTTGATGATTCAATCAATGTCAGATCCGTTCTTACCCGATTTGTCTGTGTCTTCGGCGATACAACTCGCTTGGAAGCTTTCGTTGCAAATAGATTATACATTTGCAAGCTTCGCATAAACAGCTCAGATGTATCTGCTACTTCATGGAGAACATTCAACACTGGATTAAGAATAGTTTCCGCGAAATCCTCATTTCCAACCAACCGTATCTGATATTGCAACCCTGCTTTCGTCAGAATTTGATCCATGTCCTCCATGCTTCGGAGCAGGTCCGCATACACGGCAGAGTTAATCCTTGGTGACGTGAACATAATTGTCCCCGATTTTACACCTATATGCCCATGGAGGCACATAGCTGTTCTCAAGATTTTCTTGATAATCCTTGCTACCGTTTCGTCTTTCGAGCCATAGTTAAGGCCAGCTTCATGAAAGGCGACATCTATTCCATATACATATGGATGTTGATCATCATAACTAATGCCGACAACATCAATTTCTGCTTGGCCGATCAGTTGATCAATTGACTTCGTACCTTTGTAGAGGTCATACCCAAATTTGTCGGCAAAATGTTTGGCGGAATCGATCATAAGCTGCTCTAGCACTTGGCGATGCTTCAGCTCCCACTTGGATGAGGACTTCCAATTTAAATGAACCAGCTGACATTCCTTAATGTGCTTCAGCCACGATATAAGCAATGACTCTCCAATTTCGATTTTCATAGATTATCTCCATTATTTTTACTATATTCAATATATTCCATTTTTACCGCGTTGGTTTTACTGATGCAATACAACAATTACAGCTACGCTTTGCTCAGGAACACACTAGTTACCCCTTCCATCTTGTAAACCAAGCAGGTTTCTTCCCAGATGCGGTACTGCCGCTTTCGAGATAATGAAATTCTATCCCATGCTTTATTTTTAGTTCTTTCATAAAGTGGTCAAGTGACCAATCTCCAATTACCCAAAACGCACCGCCTTTATCTCGATTATCTAGGAACGGTATCCCTTTCTCTCTCAAGATAAGAGCAAGACTAAATTGAATATCCTTTGTTAAGGAACATTTGCTATCATTCACAAGGTTACATACAGGTTTTTCCTCTACAGAATCATTCACGTCAAATAAATTCATTTGCTCCTCTTGTTTTGTAGAACTCGAGTGTCTGCTTTGCACCGTCACTTTCGGCTTGTCGATAACGGTTACCCTAGGAGACGTCTCAATTCTGCGTTCAACCTTCTTCTTAACGGCGAATGTGTACTCGTCTAACTGCTCATCCCATTCTTGCCGAATGGTAGCTGCTCTTGCGATAACTCGAGCCTTTAGATCCCCATCCTCTGTCGTGGCAACCCCATCATTCATTCGATGCAATTCGGGTGCGATCCCTAATGCCTCGAGCGTAACCAATACCTTCTTCATCGCATCGTCCGGTGAGCGGAAGAATTCGCTGCCCCTGATTCTTGCGAAAGTCCAGCCCAATCGCTCCAGAATGCCTTGGCGAGCCATGTCTTCTCCAAGCTTCTCCAGAGGATGCCATCTGTCTCCGTCACATTCTACGGCCAGTCTCTTCCCGGATCCTTCTACAACCATATCAATCCGGTACGATCCTACTTTCCATTGAGGCACTACTTTATAGCCCTCATTGATGAGTCTTCTAATGACTTGCTTTTCAAATTCAGATTCGGTCCGGGGCTCCACTTGCTTATAGAGTTCAGATGCAGCTGTAGGGTTTCTGAAATGATCCAGCAGCTTCTTGCGCAAGTCGCCGTCTTTAAGATCCGTCTCCGCATTCAGCGAATGCACGAGCCACATCTGATTTCGAGCTCTACTCGCTGCGACATTGTACCGCTTCTTCATTCTTTCACCGGGATCTCCTAGTAAGTTAAGAGGGCCGTCCCCATCAGAGGCGCGTACCATGGATAGGAAAATGACGTCCCGCTCATCCCCTTGGAATTGGGCTGAATTACCGCAACGGATTTTCCGTTTCCGATATTCAGTCGCAGGAAGATACTTATGCAGATATTTATCAACCTCGTAAGCCTGTTCCTCACCTAGTAAAGATATGACTCCGAAAGTCGCATTCTCATATTCCTTATGTTCTGTACAAGCCAAAATTAGAGAGGCGATCGTTCGTGCTTCTGTCTGGTTTGTTTTGGAGTTACTCGTACTACCATAGACTCGATACTCGATTGTGAAGGGTTTTGTCTGTACAGCGCTCAAATCTCTTAATGGAAGAATGGAGCCCTTATAAGACAGGGCATTGCTAAATTGAATAATCGGCTCCACACATCGGAAATGCTCCCTAAGCTGAGTTTTGCCCGAGAAGGAGGTGCTGGCAAGATCATAGATGGAGGTCTGACCATCATAGAGGGCTGCATTGGGAATCCCCTTAAGGTGGGTCTCGATCAGTTTCTGAACCTCGTCCTGCTTCTGCCCGATTGCATCCGGGCTTACCTGCTGGTCGTCTCCTACAACCACTACCTGTTTACCCAGGAATAGTGCTGTCAAAGCCATCACATCCGCCTGGCTCGATTCATCAATAATGACGACATCGAACTGATTGGAGTCTGGACGGAAGCTCTCCACGACGCGGCTGATCGGCATAATCCATACAGGAACAGCTGTCTGGCATTGCGGCATCAACTCTCTGGCTTCAGCCAGCAATTGGGGAGCACGAATTCCTGTGCCTTTTCCTACTTTTCTCATTAAGAGCTTCCAGCCCATTAACGCATTTTGCTGCCTTAGAGTCGTCTTCTTCTTGAGCGCCAACCAAGCCTTACGCTCCACCAATTGTAACGTAACCTCTTTGAACGTTTCCCTTGTATTCTTAAGCTCAGTCTGCAGTGCCTCTGCAGAGATCATCGAGCGGCGGAAAAGCTCAGACTGAAGCTGCCTAAGCTTCCAAGCATGTATCATATCGCCCGGTGGAACATTCCCCCTATGGTTTCCCTCACGCTGCTGTATGGAATGTGCCCAGTCGGGCGCCACGCCCTTCAGTCGCTGCAACAACATACTCCTGCGATGTAAGAGTATACTCTTTCCGAAGAGGTACTTCATCATATTATAGGCTGTGCGATACCCGTCTACATCCATCAGAGTGACGGCTTCCCTTAGTAGCTTAGTTAATGTTGATGGACTATCCATATGAGATTCCAGCAAACTCTCCATCGAGAACCGTTGTCGTTGAACACGATCCCATTCAAACTTATTTCGATAGGACTCGATGAGTGGGCTCAACTCCTGCTTCACGATCCTGCTGAGCAAAACCAAGTCTGCATATTTAGTTCGTTCTAGCATATAAGATGTGGTCAGCTTATCCCAGTCGAGACCTGCTGCCTTCCATTCGGCAAGTAGCGGATTCCAGGATTCCTGATACCAATTTAAGCAGTGTTCCATCTCCTTGCCCAGTTGTTCGAGCACATCTTCTGGGTGCGTTCCTAAATCGTGGATGTCTGGACCGCCAAGTGCCGTAACCTGACGCCCCCACCGCGTAAGGACGAAACTCTGCTTGATTCGATGCTCAAGGAAGACGAGAACCGCTTCAAAATGCTCCTGTTCCGATGGAGGGCTGGAATTCACTTTCATACTCTTGATTGCCTTATCCCATGACGGATTCAAGACACGGCGATTCAGGAACGATAGCTTCTTCCCGCTTTCTAGAAACGCAATGATTTGCTTCACGATCGCCGCAAGCTCCTGATCATTGCTGCCAACCGGAATCTCAGGTCCATACTTATAACCAGCGGACTTTGCAGCTCTATAGGCAGCTACTACTTCCCGCATCTCCGTAATCAGCTCTTGCCAATCATGAGCCGCTGTGCCACCTTCCCGTCCTGCTTCCAAAATCTCAAGTTTCCACTGCTCATCGTCCGAGATAACAGATACGGCTTCTAACGCACGACGGTGAATACTTGTTAGCTGTTCTGCATCTACACCTGTGCGTTCTGTCCATACGGAATTATGGGCATCACGAACCGCTTCCGCTAGTCTATGATATTCTGCAACCAATTCAGAAAAATGGATAGGGTCCATCAAATCGCCAAGCTTCAAATCGAGACATTCGAATTCTGTTTCATCCGCAACGGTGACTTGCCCATTCGTCATGTACAGTTCTTCGATTTCTTCATGCGTTAAGGGGCAGCAAGCTCCATCCTTTATAGTTCCTGGGATCCTTTCAATAACTACTTGTTGGCTAGCAATCAGTCTAGCCGCTTCTGAAGGTGAATACTCTTCTCCTAGCCATAAGATTGGGATATATTCATTTTCTCTACTCGCTCGTAGATCCTTGTTAATTCCCCGCATACGCTCAAGCAAGTACGTTCTGCGCTCATCGAGCAGGGTAATCTCTTTCTCATAAGCTGTTTCTTGAAGAGAATTAAGTCTCTCTGTGATGATATCAATAGATTGGTCTAATTGACCTTTGCCGCCCTCCTCATCAACCACACTTACACAAAGACCTTGCAGCGGCGCGGCGACCTTATCTCGAAGGACCTGCAAAGCCCTGGATGTATGGCTAGTGACCAGGACATTCTTACCCTCCGATAGAAAATGTCCAATCAGATTCGCTATGGTATGGGTTTTCCCCGTACCCGGCGGACCTTGGACGAGAACAGAGCCGAACTTATTTACCTTCAGCGCAATGTCCAGTTGTTCCGTGTTGGCCTCCTTCGTAAACAGAATTTCCTCGTTATCACCGTTAACATCTAGTACTGACGAATGGCTTTCTTCCGATCGCGACGCTTCATCTAACTCTATGCCGGTAGTCCGCGTGATCGCTTCCGGTATATCCTCTTTTGTATCCAGAACATTGAGGATTCTTTCAATTGCGCTTCCAAATCCTAAGGTGCGTTTTCTGAGGAAAAGTACCGGGCTTCGTTTGATGGATAGAGAGGTATCCTCTATTGCCTTGGCTTGCTGGTTAGAATCGATGGAGTAGAACTCACCACTAGCTGATAAATGGCTGACGACCCTTCGAAGAAACGCATCCGTGTTCACTCCATCAAGGGGGAGGCACGGTTCCAGCTCCAGATCCTCAGTACACTTTATAATTGAAAGTGCGCTAGTTTGCTGGACATCCCGAAATAATGCGCCATAGAATTCTACCGGTTGATCAGTAGGAATCAGCCTGAATTGGGGGATATTCGGATCAAACAACAGCCGTACTTTCTGTAAAAGGACAGGATGATAAATACTTCTGGGCATTTTCCAATGTAGAAGTCCATCCCCCAGAACCAGTTCAACCTGCTCATTCTCTCTTTCAATCTGTGCGTACAGGGTATACAGTCTCTCAAACAACTTCATGGTCTTCCGGGCCGGTAACTCCTGCCCCTTCCAGAATGATCGTTCCTCTGTCCATTCCTCCCAATGACGAATACGGGCTTCATCATCGTTGAACGCAATCGTTTCCTTCTCTTCTTCAACAATAATTTCTTTGTATTCGATCTGAATTGGTTCGTTCTCGATCTTCTGCCAACCTGGCTCAATCCAATCGGCAATCTCTGCTGGAGGCATTGGACATACCGTTAAATCGGGCCGACGAATGGTTAAATACGATTCATCATCTTCCCGCGTACCATTCTCCCAATCACCTGCTCTTACCGATATTTGAAACGGACAATGGATATTAGTGTGCTCAGGAAGCTCGTGAAACCACATCGTCCATAATTGTTCTTGAATATGCTTCTTGACGGGATTTCTTAATTGATCTAATGCCTGTAGATACTTGAAAATTTGCGCAACCTTCTTACGGGCTGTCTCTTTCCTCTCCGAAATCACCACCATCACCGCCTATCTCACTGAAGGAATACATACAGAGCAACACTTGTAAGACCCGCCGCGCAACGCTTCCACCTTGACGAACAAATCATCGAGATCTGCGCTGCACCATTTTTCCACGACAGTCCGCTTGCCTTCATCCTTGTCTCTCCACAAAAATCTACATTGAACCTGGTGAATGACATTATACGTAGGATCTCTCCCGCCAAAATGGTTAAACACAAATCCCCGCTTATGTTGAGTACACCAATCTATGTATGCTTTATCGTTGTTTTTAAAAAAATCAATCATGGGGATACCTCCAGTTCGTCTATGTGGAATAAATAGATCGAATATATACTTGCTCAATGCGTGCAAATTGGGATTCCCAGATACTCTTTCATTTCCTTAATGGTATCTCGCCACTCCTGCTCGGTGGATGGACCATTGCGTTTAGGCTTTTCGATCTATTTATAAAATTGAAATTCGACATCCTTCTGCAAAAACCTTCCAACCCTTTACTTCTGATGCAATATTAACATGGCGGTAGGTCGCCATTTTGTCATGGAATGTATGTTCGTTTACAATAGAAAACCCTCCACTCTAATGAGCAAAGGGTTGTGCACAATGCTAATATCATTTGAACATCCTGGTTATGTTCTTGAAGCTATCGCCGTCTTCTTTGTTCTCTGGTAATCACCATATATAGATATCTTGTCTGTTAGTCGTGGATACGTGGCGAATAGGTAGCCATAATCCTCAATGATTTGATCAATGTCTGCAGGCAAAAGCTGGCTCAAGAGCGCCCCTTCCCTCCACGCAAACGGAAAATCTCCCGCATTTCTTCTTCGAGATCCTTCCATCGATAATAGTCCGCAGCGTCTTCCATATTATCTCCGTCGAAGTACCCGAAAGCTTCTTCAATGGTCTGCTTCCCATATTTTAATTTAAGGTCGGCTAACGCTTGGGTTAGTTCATGGTATCGTTCCTCCGGAGACTGTTCTCGCAGCTTCTTCTCCTGAGCAATCTGTTGCATGCGAATCCCGTAAATAGGGTCTTTGAGCATTTCAATCGCATATTTCGGAATACGCTTGTGCGATTTACCGTCTACATATTCCAACCCCTGTTTCACATATTTACTTAGGGTCACTTTCGAAATACCCAATGCGTCAGCTGCCTCTTGAGGAGTGAGCAGATAGTCCTCCACATATGTGAATCGTATGCTGTCACCGCCGAGCTGATAGTACCAATATTCGAAGTCAAGCTTCCATTTGCCAAATTCGACGTCAGAGGCCGGATCTTCCATATCACGCAAACGTGTTAGCCATTTCAGCAAATGTTGCTTATGTTTATCCGAGAACAAATAATCTTCGGAAAATGAAAAAGGGCGGGCATCTACTTGGATGCGAACAATCTTGTCAGGAAACAGGTTGAGTAGCGCAAATAATACATTTTTATAAATCGTATCTGTTTCCTTCTCGATCAGAGACACATTACGTTATTCGTGTCCAGCATGAATACTGGTAACAATTTGTTGAGCACAGTCTTCGACACAACCCATTTCTCACCCCCTATTGCACATCCATATTAACGATATTCCAATATCGTTAATTCATATTGTTTAGAGTTATACTTAAAAAAAGCCGCCACTCCAACGTAAGAAGGAGAGACGACCGTTTGTAATCATCCTATTTATACTTGAAACATCGACCATTCATCTTGTGTTAAATCTTTTAAAGCTTTTCCTCGGGATTCACAATATTGCTTTGCTGCAGCGTAATCGTACCTAGGCATGTCTTTAGGTCTTGGGACGATATGAAGTCCATCCGTTGATGAAGTGTCTACACCACTCACTTCTTTAAATGGGGAAAACAGTGAATAGTTGATATTCTTTTGTAACATCTTCACTTTAAACCCCTCCTAAACATCTTGCAATAAGATTATAGCCTGTTTCCCTATCGAAAAACAGTTCGCCATGTGGTCCTTGTTCCGCACCCAATGCCAAGTAATAGTTTGCTACCCGATAATCTTTCGGGTATAGAGTTACTGTATCACAATTTGACTGAAAACTCAATAAACAGGCTGTCGCAACTAAGGTTTTCCCTACACCTGCATATATACGATGAGGGTGTTGAAATCGATTCAATGGTGCAGTTTCCAACACCTCAATCTCCATATTTGTCCTATAAACTTGAAGAGCCATAAGACCTAGAATTGTAGATGGGTAATCCAAGGTGTATAGCCCAATTACCGAGTAGTCGGTAAAGATATGAGGATCCCAGCTGAACAACCATCCGTTGTCGTCAGTAACCCCAAGTGTTTGAGCTTCTAGATAGTTCGTTATTCTGTGATAGAAAGGCACGGGCGTTCCTGATTTCAGTTCAATTATCATATGCGCTATCCTTATTCAGTCAATCTAAACACTTCCAAATTATAACACCATCTCAATAGATAACAAACACTTTTATCTACTCCCTTACAACCCCATACCCTGATACCCCATCAATTTATAACCCTTTACCCTTCTCTTGTACATGCTCATCAACATTGGCACCTGTAAATCAATATAGTCATAAATCTGCACATCCTGTTTGCCTTGGTAGGCACGATGAAGCCGGCCGGCATATTGTTGCAGCGTTCCTCTCCAGGAGATGGGGTGCACCAGAAACAAGGTATCCAGCCTCGCATCGTCAAATCCCTCACCGATCAGCTTGCCTGTTGCAATAAACACACGTTCCTCCGAATCGGATATCCCGGCAACTTGCTCTCTCAATGCTTCACGCTGCTTTTTGCCCATACCGCCGCGCAGTACAATGACGTTCTTGGCAAACCACTTTAAACGTTGTTCAAAATAGTCCACATGCGCTGTGCGTTCGGCTAACAGAACAGGAGATCGGCCTTGGTCCAAAGCTTTTAGTAGATCGTCAAAAATCATAGTATTCCGTTCCTCGTCCTCCACCAAGTGTTGATAAATGTCCTGGATACCTGGTGAGCTAACATGCTGCGGAAGGCAAAAATTCGTGTACCGCGGTATCACTCTATGCACAATCCCTCTTGCCTGCGCTTGCGATCTTGCATCAATATTGATCCGTATCGGCCCGCATTGCATCAATACAATCGGTTGATGTCCATCCTGCCTTGTCGGAGTTGCGGTTAATCCGAGCACATAATGGGCTTTCGCTTTCTTCAATACCTGCTCAAAGCTGAACGCGGAAACATGGTGACATTCATCCACGATCACTTGATCGTAATCTTCCACGTACTCCTTGACTGTTCCTTTCACATTCAAGCTCTGTATAATCGCGATATCCACGATCCCGGTCCGCTTATCCTTGCCACCGCCAATGATTCCAATTTTCTTCGCATCCAAAGACAAAAAGTTTTTGAGTCTCTGGTTCCATTGATCCATAAGCTCCCGACGATGGACGAGCACCAGAGTGCTTACCTTCCTTGATGCGATGATAGAGGCAGCTACTACCGTTTTCCCGAATGCTGTCGTCGCCGATAATATTCCAATGTCATGCGCAAGCATAGATCTGGCCGCGCCATCCTGCAGCATGGATAGCTTGCCGGTGAACTCCACGTCGATGGTATTCCCGCTGTTTCGTTCATCATGAATCACAGCTTCGATGTGGTGGTCCTTCATCACCTCCATCATCGGCTCCATGCATCCTCTAGGAAGCGCAATATGCTTGGTATAGTCCTCGTAGCAGCCTATGACCCTAGGTTTGCCATAGGTAGGAAGCCGCATGGCTTGTGTCTTGTAGAAATCCGGGTTTTGGAACGCTGCCAGACGTTGAAGCCGATGAATGAACGCCGGGGGCAAATCCTTCTTCTCTATGTAGATCATATTGGACAAAATGACGTTGACTCGTGGCGGCAGCGGTTCCGTTAAAGTAGCGGATGATTCGTTGTGAGGCGGCTTGGCCCAGGGACGCTCGTCCTCAGCTGGATCGTTCCAAGAGCCGATGCTTAGCAGCGAACCTCCTTGGGTCAATTCGTGAAGGAGACTCGTGATGCGCTCTGCCGTAAGCTTCACTAGCCCCGACAAGTAGCTCCATTGATCCTCATAGGGTCGAAAATGCTCGTCCACGAATACACTGTTGCCTTCCTTGCGAGGAACCCCCTGCAAAGGAAGAGCAATGAGATTGCCGAAACCACCCTTTGGCAGGGTGTCTTGATTGGGAAACAATCGATCATAGGATACTAGGGAGATCTGATATCGCCGATCCATCGTTCTCGTAAGTATGGCACATCCAAGCTTTCGAGCAATGCCTGCATCTACTGGCCGGGCAAAAAACAACCAAATATGCCCGCCATTTCCCGAACGTGAACGTTCAAGTGCGGCAGGAATATTGAATTCCTTACAGGTGCTCATAACCGCGGCGGCATCTTGCAGCCAATGCTCCTTATCGAAATCCATGGCCAGGAACCAGCACGTCTCATCCGGAAGCATCGGGTATACACCGATCGTCCGATTCGTCCTTGCCTCAAGGTGCTGAGCAATGATCTCATCCGTCACAGGTTCGAAGGCTTGGTGGGAGCATTCCGAACATTTGACCTGCGGCTTTTTGCAGACGGGCGCCCATTCGTTCCGGCATGCCGGGGAATATCCCGATTTCCCCGTTTTGTTGGTCCATCGGACCGGATATACATCCTCCCTGCCACGGAAGAGTGAACGGAACAATGATATTTTTTCTTCTGAGCTGGATTTATAATGAACTGTGGATGTAGGGTACGGCGTGTCAAGGCTGATGGCGATGTCGGGGACTCTAGATTCTTGCGCTGCAGTGGCTTCTCGCTCCGTATATTTCGATAGCTCTAGTCTCAACGTCCGATTTTCCTGTTTCAGAATCTCGATTTCAGATAACGCACGGGCAAGCTGCTGTTCCAGTTCGCTGCTCATAGTTCCTCCGAGAAAAAATGATGATCACCCCCCATCGATGATTCGTACAATTTAGCATGTGCTCTATCTATAAGCCCTTTGTTCGCAAGCTCACTATTTACAAACGCTCTTACATGAGTGTGCTTATTCATAAAATCACCTCTACTAATTAGCAGGGCTGTGACTGTTTGAAATGCCGTGTAATATAAGCTGCTAACACAGCTGTCATACCTACCCGCATGAAAGTCAGCCTTGGCTGAAGCAAGCCTTTCACTTGCTTTACGCAACATAGCAAGCTTCGCTTTGTCGTTATAAGTCAAGCACAATCCCCTCCCTCTCTATATTTTGCTTCAAAAGAGGATTTATGGCTTCCCCTAACTCCCAGTCGTTAACGTTATAATACAGGCAACTAATCGCTACTCCATAGTCGATGTTAATGTCAGCCGAAATATCAGATATTCGATAACGATCTTTCAGATTTCTTTCCTTGTCCGTCAAAACCAGCAAGTCGATATCGGAATATTTCTCCGCATCCCCTCTTGTTTTGGAACCGAACAATAGAAGCTTGTTCACTTTAAACTCATCCTTGATGGCCAAATAAAATGTTCTGATTGCACTGCGCTCGGCATCGTTAATGGGTAAGCTCACGGCAATCCCTCCTGAAGCCCATGTAAGATGGTGCTTTACACCTTATACTACCACACCTCTGCTCAATTACTCCATGGACGGCGGTTCATCGACCGGCGGCTTAGGCGGCGCGGGCTTCAGATAGTGCATGCTATACCCCCGTTCCACATTCGGGTCGCCGGATTTCGAGAAGCGAAGCGGCTTCTTCGGGCCTTTGCCCCAGGAGACATAAGCACTGTACGATTCCTTAAGCTCCATCTCACGTGCGGTCTGACGAAGTACCTTCATGATAAAAGAGAGCTGCCCCAAGCCTCCATTCGTAACCCGCTCCAGATAAGGAACGCGCCGGAATCTCCATTCCTCCACGAGCTTGGGAGTCAGCTTCTCTAGGTGCAACAGCAAATCCAATGGACTGACTTGATTTTTGTCCATCACCAGCTGATGAACCGCTTGACGAATCTTTTTCTCCAGTTCCTGCTTGTTCAATGTTCTTCCCCTTCCTACACATAGCCCAATTTCTCGAGCTCATCGCAAAATGCAGGTTTTCTTGCGTATTGTTGCAGAAGCTGAACAGCCATGTTTCGCGCCTCATCACTGCAGCCAAGCCGTCGGAGTCTCCGGATGATCCCGCACACATTCGCATACCCGCTCCGATTCGTTGCTTGCTTGGCAGCCGCTTCGATGTGTCGGCTATACAGACCCTTGACCTCCCGAGGGTAAACAGGCAATAGCATCCCCGCGTATTCTTCAATCCGCGACGGTTGTTTGCTCACGTACTCCAGAAGGAGAGCCAGCTCTTTCTCCTCGACAAGAATGCTCGTATATACTCGATTTGATGCGTAATCGTTGCCCAGCTTTGTCAGGATGTCTGTGTATACCGCTTTCCAATGCTCAGCTGTGTACGTCTCTTTAACCTGCTTGTAAAATTGAAATTCCCCGTCCAGCACGAGTTCAATACCTAGCCGACGTATAGCCTCCAAGCTTCCTGCTTGGGTGTACGCATCATAACGAAGCAGCTTCCACTTTTTCACCAACCCGGCGAAGCCCTTCTGACGAGCTAGCATCTCGCCTTCTTCGGCCAGCTGCACCGCATCCTCATAATTGCCTGCAGCAATGGCATTCTGTATCGCGAATTCACGGAATTCAGTGATATGCAGGTTGTTCCTCAGCATCTCGTTCGCCTGCTCTACCTGATTGCTGCATGCAAGGCGGTTATATCGCAGCTTCATGATTTCCTCTTGGAAAAAGTGGTCACCCCAAGCATTGCAAGGCTCACTTGCGATCAGCTCGCCTGCCACCCGCTCCCATTCGCTAAGCAACACTTCCGTATCAGCCAGCACATAGGCAGCCTTCAATACCTCCAGCCTCCACTCTGACCAATCGTCATAATAGGATTTGCGGCTCTCCTTGAGCATCAGGTGAAACAGAGCTTCCTGATCTTCTGTTGGTATACCCTCCCGATCTTCCGCTAGCTCCAGCAGGCGTGATAGACTATCTGTAATCAGAGAGCCGATCGTTCCGCCCGAGTCGTCTGCGGCATCCAGCAGCCGAATCATCTCTTCGATGAGACAGAAGTGTAGCCGTGCCCATAAGGTCCACTCCTCGTCGTTCAGTGCCGACTCTGCTCGATCAAACACCGCATACGCTCCACGCAAGGCGTCATATACATTGTTCAGACTGAGAAAGCCGTGGCGATCGGTATATACGTTAATTTGTGACCGGATGGTCCTGCGGCTCTCTTCGATCACATCTTGATTCCCTGCATCGCTGAACTGGAGCATCATACGTCTCTTCATTGCTTCAGACTCAGAGGCGAGGGCGACCATCAGCGCTACCAGGCTGCTCTTGCTTTGCGCTTCGAGCAGCTGCTTCAGATCCACCTCCTGAACATGAATCGGCTTGGCCACTCCACGATCTTCTCTCAGCACCATTATTATTCACTCCATAGTTTATAATATTATTTCGTCAACAAACCCATTTCGAGACAGGTCACAAGCGACAACGCCTTTTCGTACGAAGCAAACCGAACATGAACACGTTCATCATTCACCTTGACGATGGATCCCGTTCCGAATACCCGATGCTTTACCGTCATTCCTTCAATCAATTCCGCTTTATTTCGAATCGCATCAGGATGAAAAGGAACTTCGAATGATGGTTGCTGCCGGTCCATTCGATTTCGGATATTCACTGTCTCATTTGGTTTGGGCGGATTCATGATGCTCCTTACAGCTGTGACAAACCTCGACTCCGTTGCCTTCTCCCCATCTCTCTCGCGATAGACCATGAGTTCCAGAACCTTCTTGGCCCTTGTCATGCCAACATAAAAGAGACGTGTCGCTTCCTCCATCAAATCATCATCACCTATATCATCGGTCGAAGGGATAATGCCTTCAACCAAGTCAATCATATACACCCTCTCAAATTCTAAACCCTTGGAGCTGTGCATCGTAGAGAATGTCACTACATTTTGCCCTTTCCTGGACTTGGCTGTCTTCAACACTTCTTTCAAGTGCTTCAAGCGACTCGCAAAAGACTCCATCGTATCCAGACCGACCGCGATTTCTTCCAGCGTGTTCAAAATACCGAGCAAATATTCTTTGCGAAATCCGAGCCTTTCACACGTCTTCTCGAGCGCCTTCTCATAGCCAAGCCGATCTCGAATGACACGTATGGCGTGAAGCGGCGGCATCCCTTTCATTTGCCGAAATGTCTCTTTGCATTCCATGAGCTGCTTGACCTGATAATCCTGCAATGGAACATGCTTGAGCAAATTGTCAAAGACGGATTCATTATTGTCGATTGCTAACAAAGCCGCCATCTGCTGTTTGCTAATATAACCATTGAACTTGAGATGGATTTTCTCCAATAGCTCAGGACGCTTGTCCGTAAACGTCATTCGCATGAAATTGAGAATATCCTCGACAACCCAATGTGAGA